>DDBE01000181.1:0-31795 GCA_002332715.1 Flavobacteriales bacterium UBA2040 | reverse complement strand
ACCCGGAGTAAAACAAACCTCGATGTGTTTTCTGTTTTCCATGCGCGACAAAGTTATGATTAAATGCTTTGCTTATTCTCAGTTTCTTTGGCGAGAATGTTTTTATCGGCCCAAAAAGTTCCAAACGGAATTATGGAAGCTAAAAAGAGTAGAAAAACTTTGCCCAAGCTCCATTTTCGGTCAATGAAATTCAAATACAGCCACACCAAATAGAGAATGAAAAGCAATCCGTGAGCATATCCAACAATTTTATTGGGTAATCCCATTTCAAATCCATATTTCAAAGCCATGGTGATTCCTAGCATTAAATATGAAATTCCTTCAAGCATGGCGATTGCTCGGAATTGGGAGAGTACTGTTTTAAAATTCATTTTTCAACATGTTTTTGTAATTCAAATAATTCATCTCTAAGTCTTGCAGCTTCAATAAAATCGAGGTTTTTGGCAGAAGCTTCCATCGCTTTTTTCGTTGCTTTTATCATTTTCGTCAATTTATCTTGATCTTCGTAACTGCCTTGATGCTCGGCTGCCATTTGGATATTTTCTTCTTGTTGATCGTATTCGCGTTTCAATATCTTAGTTGCTGAATCACCATCTGCCACTTTTGTGGATTCCATGATTCGTTCTTTTGACTTGTTCAAGGCTGTTGGAACCATATTGTGTTCAACATTATACGCATGTTGGATTTCCCTTCTGCGTTCCGTTTCTTCCATAGTTTGTTTCATGGAATCCGTCATTTTATCGGCGTACATAATGACGCGTCCATCGACGTTACGAGCGGCACGACCAACCGTTTGAACCAATGCTCGCGTGCTTCGTAAAAATCCTTCTTTATCTGCATCTATGATTGCGACCAAGGAAACTTCTGGTAAATCCAATCCTTCACGAAGTAGATTAACGCCTATCAAAACATCAAATGTCCCCAAACGAAGTTGACGTAATATTTCGACTCGTTCTATCGTATCAATATCACTATGAATGTATCGACAAAGAATCCCCAATTTATCCAGATATTTCTGTAATTCTTCCGCCATTCGCTTGGTCAGAGTCGTCACGAGAGTTCGTTCACTTTTCTCAACTCGAATTTGAATTTCATTTATCAAATCATCAATCTGATTCAAACTTGGTCGAACTTCTATAATTGGGTCCAAAAGTCCAGTAGGACGAATAACCTGTTCAACTATAATTCCTTCCGAGCGCTCTAATTCATAGTCGGCTGGAGTAGCAGAAACGTATACAATTTGATTCAACAACTGCTCAAACTCCTCAAATTTCAAAGGTCTGTTGTCCATTGCTGCCTGGATCCTAAAGCCATAATCGACTAAATTTATTTTCCGCGAACGGTCACCACCATACATCGCTTTGATTTGAGGCAAGGTCACGTGGCTTTCGTCAATCACCATTAAATAGTCATCTGGGAAGTAGTCCAACAAGCAAAAAGGTCGTGTTCCCGGTTCTCTTTGATCGAAGTATCGCGAATAATTTTCAATGCCAGAACAGTAGCCTAATTCTCGCATCATTTCTAAATCGTATTCGGTTCTTTCCTTTAAACGATTGGCCTCTTCGTGTTTGCCTTCGTTGTTGAAAGCATCGAATTGCTTACCTAAGTCGATGGTAATTGCATCTATGGCGTTTCTAGTTGTTTCTGGACTACTAACGAAAATATTGGCTGGATAAATATTAATTTCATTCAATACCTCCAAAGTGCTATTATTCAAAGGGTCAATCGTCGATATTTTTTCAATTTCATCTCCCCAAAATTCAACTCGAAGGGCATAATCTGCGTAGGCCAAATAGATATCGATGGTATCGCCTTTTACGCGAAATTGACCTCTCGTAAAGTCATTTACAGAGCGTGAGTACAAGTTTTCGACCAATCGGAGTAGGAACTTATTTCGAGGAATAGTTTGTCCTACGTGAATCGGCATGACACTTTTAGCAAACTCATTCGGATTCCCAATACCATAAATACACGACACAGATGAAACAACAATGACATCTCTTCGACCCGAAAGAAGGGCAGAGGTTGTTGAAAGTCTGAGTTTTTCTAGCTCGTCGTTGATCTGAAGATCCTTTTCGATATAGGTGCCAGTAACGGGCAAATAGGCTTCCGGTTGGTAATAATCGTAATAAGAAACGAAGTATTCAACCGAATTTTCAGGAAAAAACTGCTTGAATTCTCCATACAATTGCGCCGCCAAAGTTTTGTTGTGACTCAGCACCAAAGTGGGTTTTCCAGCTTCTTTGATGACGTTTGCCATGGTAAAGGTTTTTCCAGATCCTGTCACTCCTAGGAGCGTTTGGGCGAAAGCACCGTCATTAATTCCTTGTACCAAACTTTTAATTGCTTCCGGTTGATCTCCGGTTGGTTCAAAGTCTGATTGTAATTGGAACTCCATGCTAAATTTATTGAAGCGTAAAAATAGGAATAATTCATGCTTTCAGCGATTAACAATGGAGTTTAATTATATTTGAATACTTATGTTCAGAAGAGCTCGTTTCCCATGATTTGGATTTTATTTTTTATTCTTGTTTTCGCACTTCTTGCTCTCGATTTAGGAGTTTTTCACAAAGAAAATCAGACGGTTTCCATGATGGAGTCATTGAAGTGGACATCCATCTGGGTCATATTGGCGCTTCTCTTTGGAATAGTCGTTTATTGGATTTATGATGTCAATTGGTTTGAAATTAACAAACTAGATACACCGCCTGGACAAGCCATGCTCGATTACTATACTGGTTATTTAATTGAGGAGTCTTTGAGTTTGGACAATATTTTTGTTATCGCTCTCGTCTTTAAATTTTTTAAAATAGAAGGGAAGTACCAACATAATATTTTGTTTTGGGGAATTATTGGAGCCGTCGTTTTCCGTTTGATAATGATAATGGTAGGTGCAGCTCTAATTCGAAATTTTGAATGGATTACCTATGTATTCGGTGGTATTCTTATTTATTCAGCTATAAAAATAATTTTCGAAAAAGAGGAAAGCGAAGATTTTAAGGAGAGTATTGCAGTGCGTATGTTGGCGAAAGTTTTCAAAATTGATTGGACAATTCGGGATGGTCGTTACTTTGTTATTCAGAACGGTAAACGTGTTGCAACAGCTTTTTTCGCCGCTTTGATTGTTGTAGAATTCTCGGATATCATCTTCGCAGTGGATTCCATACCAGCTATTTTTTCCATTACTGAAGACCCATTTATCGTCTTTACCTCAAATATATTTGCCATTCTTGGATTGAGAAGTCTTTACTTTTTTCTAGCTGGAATGATGCATAAATTCCATTACATGAAGTATGCATTGATTGGTGTATTGCTATTTGTTGGAATAAAGATGTTGTTGGTTCATTTCGTTAAGATATCTACACCAGTTAGTCTCTGTACCATTTTGGGGCTTCTGGTAGGTGGAGTAGTTTTTTCAATTTACATGGCAAGACACGAGAAAGCTTAAGGTAAATCGATTTGAGAAAAATCATACATATCGACATGGATGCCTTTTATGCTTCTGTCGAGCAACGAGACAATCCAGAACTTAAGGGTAAGCCTGTTGCAGTAAGCGGTGGTGGAGAAAGAGGTGTCGTAGCTGCCGCAAGTTACGAAGCTCGAAAATTTGGTGTTCGCTCTGCAATGAATGGTCAACGTGCCAAAGAGCTTTGTCCAGAATTGATCTTTGTTCGACCTAGATTTGAGGAATATAAAAAAGTGTCCAATCAAATTCGAGCTGTTTTTCAGCAATACACAGATATAATCGAACCTTTGTCATTGGATGAAGCCTATTTGGACATTACCGAGAACAAAATGCGCATGAATTCGGCCACTTTCCTCGCCCAGTCGATTAAAACAGATATTTTCAATGTGACGAATCTTCGTGCTTCAGCTGGAGTTTCATACAATAAATTTTTGGCCAAATTGGCCTCAGACGAAGATAAACCGAACGGACTTTTTGTAATCACACCTGATGAAGGTAAAGCGTATGTTGAACAATTGACGATTCATAAGTTTCACGGGGTAGGAAAGGCTACAGCCGAACGAATGAAGGAAATTGGGATTTTTAAAGGCAAAGATTTGTTGGCTTTTTCGGAAGAAGAATTGACGAAATACTTCTGGAAGTCAGGTGGATTCTTTTTTAAGATTGCGCGCGGGATAGACAATCGAGAAGTTCGATCGGAGCACGAACGAAAATCGGTTGGAGTAGAAAACACTTTTCAAGAAAATATTTCGGATGATTTATTGCTTTGGGAAGAAGCTAAGCGCTTGCTGAAAACGCTTTGGTCACGACAAGAAAAAACGGATAAAAAGGGGAGAACCTTGAGTTTAAAGATTCGATTCGCGAATTTTCAGACCTTGTCGCGCAGTAAAACAGTGGAAACTGAAATAGATTCTGAAAAGGACTTGATGGAAATTGCTGTGGAATTGTACAACGACATGTTGCCTTTGGAAAACCCGGTACGTTTGATAGGGTATTCTTTGAGTTCGTTCGACAAGTTGGAAGTGAAGCCGATGGTGGAGACACAATTGACGCTGCATTTTTAATTTTTCAAAGTAGATCAAGCTACCAAAATTCGAAAATATTAAAATTCAAAACTTTTCGAATTTTAATATTTCAAACTTTTAAATATTTCGAAACACTATTGATTATCAAAATGTAATGTTCACATTCAGAATCAACGCCTTCCCCAGAACCAAATTCTGTTCACGTCATATCTCAATAACTACAAAAACCATCCCGCCAAAATAAATCACCAATCTAATCCTTCAATTACATCAATACACGTCGGTAAAAAACCATTGATAAACCGATATTTATTCATTCTAAATTGTCAATTGTCCATTAAACCAATACCTTTGCACTCAAATTATATCGAATGAAATTTCACAATAATATCCTCGGAACCATCGGAAATACACCTTTGGTGCGCATCAATAAATTGACAAAAGACATTCCAGCATTGGTTTTGGCCAAAGTTGAAACGACAAATCCCGGAAATTCTGTAAAGGATCGTATGGCGATTAAAATGATTGAAGATGCAGAAGCCGACGGACGTTTGAAGCCAGGTGGAACTATTATTGAAGGAACTTCTGGAAACACAGGAATGGGCTTGGCACTTGGAGCTATCATTAAAGGGTACAAATTAGTTTGTGTATTGAACGACAAGCAATCCAAAGAAAAAATGGATATTCTTCGTGCTGTTGGAGCCGAAGTTGTAGTTTGTCCCACAGCTGTAGACCCAACTGATCCTCGCTCATACTACAGCGTTTCAAAACGATTGGCGAAAGAAATTCCAAATTCATGGTACGTGAATCAATATGACAATCCATCGAACGCACTTGCACATTACGAATCGACTGGACCTGAAATTTGGGAACAAACTGAAGGAAAAATAACCCATTTCGTAGTTGGAGTTGGAACAGGAGGGACAATTTCAGGCGTTGGAAAATATTTAAAAGAGAAGAACCCCAACATCAAAATTTTAGGAATCGACACCTATGGTTCAGTATTTAAAAAGTACAAGGAAACCGGTATTTTCGATGAAAACGAAATTTATCCCTATATCACAGAGGGAATTGGTGAAGATATTTTACCCGAAAATGTTGATTTTGACGTAATTGATCATTTCGAAAAAGTGACGGATAAGGATGCAGCCGTTTACACACGTAAAATTGCACGTGAAGAAGGAATCTTTGTTGGTAACTCGGCTGGTTCAGCAATAAAAGGCATTCTTCAAATGAAGGACATGTTCAAACCAGACGATGTAGTTGTTGTCTTGTTTCACGATCACGGAAGTCGATACGTTGGGAAGATATTCAACGATGATTGGATGCGCGAAAGAGGTTTCTTGGAAGAGGAATTCAAAACGGCTTCAGAATTAATAAAAGTGCACGAAGATCAACCTTTGGTTACCTTGTTTGGTGAAGAATTGGTTTCTCACGCTGTCGCTGCCATGCGAAAATTTGGTATTTCACAAATCCCAGTAATGAAAGACAATAAGTTCGTAGGTTCGATAGATGATAATCATGTTTATCATTTATTGGTAGACAATCCAAGTGTAATTGACGCGCCAATTTCATCTATCATGCAAGCTCCATTTCCTATTGTGAAAGAGTCGGCAAGTATCGAAGAAGTTTCGAAACTGATCAACAAACAAACGCCGGCCGCTTTGGTAGAAATGGTGGATGGAAAATTCCATATTGTCACGAAGTACGACATCATCTCTTCTTTGGCTTAAATGAAGGTAACGGATCAAATGGGACGGGAATTGGAGATTAAAACTCCTGTTCGGCGTATCGTTTCTTTGGTTCCATCACAAACAGAATTTCTATATCATCTTGGTCTGGATGCCGAAGTTGTCGGTATTACTAAGTTTTGTGTACATCCTAAAGAATGGTTTCGAAACAAAACTCGCGTGGGCGGCACTAAAAATGCGAAGTATAGTCGCGTTGCTGAATTGAAACCCGATCTAATTATCGGCAACAAAGAAGAAAACGATCAAACAAATATCGATGAATTAAAGGATCTTGCTCCCATTTGGATGAGCGACATCAAGACTTTGAAAGATGCTTTTGACATGATGATTGAATTAGGGAAAATCGTCGGCAAAGAAGAACAAGCCAAAATCATGGTAGAACAGATTCAAGGTGAATTTGACCGTTTAGCGCTTCAACCTAAGAAATCCGCTCTTTATTTCATTTGGAAAGATCCTTGGATGCTGGCTGGAACGGATACTTTTATTTCAGATATGTTGCAAAAATGCGGATTTAAAAATCGGGCATCGGGCAGTCGCTATCCTTTGTTAGATGAGGTGAATGTTGAGATTGATGTCATTCTCCTCAGTTCTGAACCCTATCCATTCAAAGAGCAAGACTTGAATGAAATGCAACTGAAATTTCCAAATGCAAAAGTCCTATTAGTCGATGGGGAAATGTTTTCGTGGTATGGTTCGCGCTTATTGAAAGCACCCGACTATTTTCAACAACTGCTTACTTCAATCGGATAATATTGCTTTGAACAGCATACTTGAAGATTTCATTCATAGGTGAATATTCCTCCTTAAAATCAAGTCGACCTTCAAGTGTAGCTTTTTTGGCATCAGCATTTGTGACCGTGACGCGAACATTTTTCGTTTTCGAGAAGAATGATTTCGAATTGAAATAGATAGGCAATCCATTCAAGAAGGTCATAAACCACTTGTTGCCGGTGATATTGGTAAAGTTTGTAAGATTTCCATCCAATTTCAGGAGGCTGCTTTGGGGATTCATCTTCGTTTTCGTATTCTTTTCTGAACTAAAAAGATAGGTTTGAGGATCAATTTTCGTTATGTAGAAATCTTTTATTCCATTGGTGATGACATTTGCCGATTTAAACTCGAAATGGAACTCTTTTAATAAATTACTTTTTTTCAGAACAGCAATAAAATTAACCGAATCTCTAAAATTAATTACCAAATCTAAATCGGGAGAATTGATTAAGACACCATTTGGGTTATTTATCCGCATTCCACGATAATTCATTGCAATAGCTTCTATTTCAGGAATCAACAATCTTTTCGATTTCAAAATATTATGCAAGGAATCCTGTATGCTTTTCGGGATGAGTGTCGTATAAAAATGCATTCCGGACGGGGTCAAAGTGTAATTTTTATTCAAGAAAACATCTTTTATTCCAAAGTTCTTAATGAGCTGGCCCGTTAAGACCATTGCGTGCTTTTTAAGCGTAAGGTCAACATCAGTTCGCGTAAACAAAGTCGAAGATCCGTATAGCATTCCTCTACTTGTCAATTGAACGAGTTTTGTTGTTTCTTTTTGAGCAATTTTTCCTGCCAAGTCTCCTTTTATCGGTGTGAAAGCAATTTGTTGAGCCATTTTAATCGCACGTCCCTTTTTCTCGAAATTGAATTTTTTCTTCCCGAGGTAGGTCAAAACAACGCCAATGTTTTCATTAATTGAGTAGCATTGGTTTGAATCGAGCGCTCGTGGTGCATTCTTGCGCATCAAATCTGGACGTATCAAATTATAACTCATACCCATCATCTGCTCTCCTTCGAAAGGAAAAACATAGACAACTATATCTGATAAAAAGTCAATACCTAAACTTTTACTCACCCCTTTTGTTTTCCATTTCTTGTTGATTTGTTCGTTAATCACTTTGATCACCTCAGGGTCATTCGCTTCAAGTAATACAGAAAACAAGGTGCTTTTTAATGCTGCCGAACCATCTAGGCGCATAGCGAAAATTGCATTTTCAGGCAAGTGCGTTAGATTTTTTATGGGTTTGTCGACGGCAAAAAAACGGCCAAATAGGAATAACGTCCAAATCGTGACAAGGAAAAATAGCGAGGCAAGAAGACGTTTTAATCGCATTAGTGTTAACTATTTTCAAAAGTACGATAATTGGCGAAATACTATATTTGCAGTATGGGAAAAATACTGTTTAAAATTCTTAAACTTTTTGGCTGGAAAATAGACTCCAACGCGCCTGATGTAAAGAAATGCGTTGTGGTAATGGGACCACACACCTCCAATTGGGATTTTATTATTGGGAGAATTGCGTTTTCTCAGTTTGGTGTCAATACTAAGATTTTAATTAAAAAGGAACTTTTCTTTTTTCCACTAGGATTTATTCTAAAAGCAATTGGAGGTATTCCTGTTGATAGAAAA
Organism: Flavobacteriales bacterium UBA2040; assembly: GCA_002332715.1. GTDB lineage: Bacteria > Bacteroidota > Bacteroidia > Flavobacteriales_D > Crocinitomicaceae > UBA2040. The sequence continues at coordinate 23,143 of DDBE01000181.1, read as the reverse complement.
AAAGGATCCAACATTACCGATCAAGCCGTGAAATATTTCAACGACAACGACGAGATGTTTATGATTTTTACACCTGAAGGAACGAGAAGTTATAGCCCAAATTGGAAAAAAGGCTTTTATTACATCGCGCAGAAGGCAAAGGTTCCGATTTATGTTGGATACATGGATTACGAAAAGAAAATTGGTGGATTTTATGGAGAGTTTAAGCCAACGGGTGATGTTCAAAAGGATATTGAAGGAATAAAAGATATTCTTCGAAATTACAAAGGACGTTTTCCAGAAAATGGGGTCCGTTAAGTTTTTTCGACTCGGCCAGTAGATCTGTTATAACCATAAGGACAATGTTTACAGCCACTTTTACAACAATATCGACGCTTTAGATGGTATTTCTCTGTGAAAACAATATAACCTTCTGGTGTGGTATAAAAATCTTCTGGATCTAGTTTTCCACGCTTTGAGAAGGAAGAGAAATCATCTATCATTTGGCAAAAATACGTTTTAAAAATATGCAAGCAAGCGAATTATACAAAGTTCCATCTCCCGTCCAAGCATTTCATTTGGATTGGATGAAGGAAAGAAATTTGTCCCTCACGATAAAACGTGACGATTTAATTCACGATGCCGTATCTGGTAACAAATGGAGGAAGTTAAAGTTCAATATACTTCAAGTAAAACATTTGGGAAAAACAGGAATTTTGACCTTCGGTGGTGCTTATTCGAATCATTTGTTGGCAACTGCTCATGCTTGTTATTCTTTTGGATTAGAATCTATGGCTATCGTTAGAGGTGATGAACTCAATGAAAAGAGCAATGATATTCTACGTCAATGTTCTAAGTGGGGCATGCAATTCCGTTTCGTTTCTCGGGAGGAATATCATTTAAAAGATGACTTTGAATACAAGAACGAACTAAAAGACGAATTCCGCAGTCATTATATTATTCCAGAAGGAGGGAAGAGCTACCTAGGTATAATCGGTTGTCAAGAAATTGTATCTGAATTACAAAATGAATTCGACGAAATTTGGGTTGCCCAAGGAACGTGCACAACAAGCATTGGTTTGGCCTTGAGTTGTAATGTAAATCAGACTATTCAAGCCGTTCCCATCTTAAAAGGGTTTGATGTAAGTATGGAAATAAGCGATATAATGAAGTTCGCTGGATTTGATCCGGAATCCGTTGGTCAAGTTTTATCGAGATTGAATATTCACGCTGAATATCACTTCGGAGGTTACGGCAAAACGACCGAGGAATTGTTAAACTTCATATTGAAAATGAAAGAGGAGCATGATTTAGGTCTAGACCCAATTTATACAGGAAAAGCCTTTTTTGCTTTACAGGATTACTACAAAAATTCAGATATCGAGAACCGAAAGATTGTCTTCTTGCACACAGGTGGACTGATCGCTGGAAGTTACTTGAAATAAAAAAACCTGTCCAGAATCCAATAACTATCGGAACGAAACGGGATTCAATGTTTTAAACTCAAAACTATCGGATGAAACGTTTTCTTTGTTCTTTGTAGAAAGAATATTTCAAGAACAATTCAAATGCTCCGGCCGTTTTCGTAGGAATTCTGTTGATATTCAACATAGCGTCATACGACAATCCAACTTGGAAACCATTCCATTTCATCATAACCGAAGTGATTAATGCGTCATTCCATCTGTAATTCAATCCGACGCTAAACATCGTTTCTTGCTCGAAAGTTGTTCTTCGAGAACCTTCGTCTAGCAGAATATCGAAAGATGTTCCTATGATCAAATCTCTGTGAGGACCTTGGAACATTGTAATCAATTGAGGAGACAATAAGAATTTGTATCTATCCAATTTGATACTACCGCTTGTATGAAAAATATACTGACGGAAGGTTTGAAAAGAAAGTGAGCGAAATCCTTGGTCAGGTGCATTCAAATGATTTGCGGAAAATCCGATATCAAATTTAGATCCATCTCGATATAATTTTTTGTAGTACATTCCTGCTCCGACAGTAAGTCGTGTACTTTTATTAATCCCTGCCTCGTTTGACAATAAGGTATTGTCAAAAGCAATTCCATTCCATTGGTTGTCCCAAGTTTGGATATTATTATTCAGTGATCTATTAATAATTCCTGGCTTAATCCCTAAAGAGAAATAGGACTTTTCATATCCTTCCCAAACATAATTAACAGGAATAGAAACGATGTGAGACATTATTTGTGCGTCGCCAGTTGCATCGTTGTTGTATTGAGCTCCAACGCCAAACCAACCACTTTGCAATCTTTCATTCCCCAATTTTATTTCAGCACTCACCGCATTCGTTCTGATTTGGTTCGGTAATGCAGAAAGCCATTGCGCTCGGTAATTGGTAAAGAAAGTAACGTCTTGTTCCATTGTAGCCGTTGATGCAGGATTCAATAACGAAGGCGAACTGTACCACATACTGAAATGAGGATCTTGCTGAGCAAAGGATATACTGGAAAAAAATATAGATAAAAGGATAAGTGTTTTTTTCATTTCCTGTTTATTTAATAAGAGTTATCGTTCCAGACTTAACATCTGTAAGGCCTCCAATGAGTGAGTATTCAGCCGTCCACGCGAATGTAGAAGGCGGTAATTTTCTTCCGTTGAAAGTTCCGTCCCAACCTTCAGATTGGTCAGAAGTTTCAAACATTTTTTGTCCATAACGATCAAATATTCGGAAAGTCATAGTTACAATTCCAGGTCCTTTCAGATAAACTTTGTCGTTTGTTCCATTATCATCCGGCGAAAAACTATTCGGAACGTCGATTACATCTTTAAAATCTATTCCAACAAAAATGGTGTCTTGTATTGCGCAACCTTCTGGTGAAATGTACTGAACAATTGCGTTAGTAGGGATCAAAGGCGAACCTACTGTTTCTGGACAATTAGGGCATTCAAAGATATTATTCGGAATCCAGTTATAGGTTCCTCCGCCCGGGAATCCATTTGCAGCAAGATAAGCTGCTCCGCCCATTTCTATTAATGTGTCATTGCTGACATCCATAGAATCCATATAATTACCGACTAGTATAGTATGCGTTACCGCACTTGGGCCATCTGAGCCAATAATTCCAAGGGAAATATTGTAAGTCCCCGCTGTTGTAAAACAAATGGGTCCTGGATTTACTGCTGTAGAGGCAGAAGGTGTTCCGCCAATAAAACTCCAATTGTAAGACGTGACTAATCCAACCGAGGTGTCTTGAAAAAAGATGCAATCCCCAACACAAATGGAATCGTCAAAAGCAAAACCGGCCTGAATCTGAGAGAAATTAGAAAATGGAATCAGTAAAAAGGCAAAAAAAGCAATTATTATTTTCATACTCGTTTTTATATAGGTCTACGAAAGTAAAGAAAAAAGTCCTTTTGGTCTAAATTTTTTTTTAAAATTGGACGAACCAGAAATTAAAGCATCGTTTTTAACTCTTCGATCAACAGTTTTAACTCACCTACATCATGCGTACGAATTATCTGAGCGCCCTTCATTAAAAGCTCTTTATGGAGTTGATTAGTAGCAGTCAATGTCTCGTTTATGGAAACTTTAAATTTCTTCTGAATAAATGATTTCCTTGAAATTCCAACTAAAATTGGGCATTCTAATTTTTTAAAAATCTCAAGATTTTCTATAATCTCGTAATTGTCCTCGACCGTTTTTGCAAAACCGAAACCAGGGTCGATGATTAAATCATGAATTCCCATTTGATGTAAAGTACGGATTCTTTCATTAAAATAATAAAACAATTCTTGGGTAATATTCTCATATTCTGCCATGCTCTGCATAGTTTGTGGAGTTCCACGCATGTGCATGATGATATATGGCACTTTGTGTTCTGCAACGATTTTGGGCAATTCTACATCTAAATGTCCCGCACTTATGTCGTTAATGATGTCGATTCCTTCATCTAATCCTAATTGCGCCACTTGCGATCGAAAAGTATCCAAAGAAATCAATGCTTCGGGAAATTCTCTTCTCAAAACACGTATAGAAGGTTGTATTCGGCTTATTTCTTCACGAATAGAAATATCATTTGCCCCTGGGCGACTTGAATAACCTCCCAAATCAAGAATGTCAGCGCCTTCCGAAAGCATTTTTTCAGCCGTTTTCAATAATTCCGTATCAGTTGAAACACGACTCTTGTCATAAAATGAATCGGGCGTAACATTTAGAATTCCCATAACTAAATTGTCAGTAAATTCTGATAACTTATCACGAATCAGCATCTTCATTTTTGTCGTTTTCTTTATCTTCATCTCTTGATTTCGCCCATAACTAATAAAATGAACAAGACCTCAACGGAATACACAAAAATAGTAAATCAATGCAAAGAAGTTTTCATCAAGAAAACAAAAGATTACGGCACGGCGTGGCGAATTCTTCGTCCAAGTTCTCTGACCGATCAAATTTTCATTAAAGCTCAAAGAATTCGGACGATTCAGGAAACTGGAAAAAATGAAGTAGGAGAGAGCATTAACGGTGAATTCATGGCAATTGTCAATTATTGCATCATGGCAATTATCCAGTTGGAAGAGAAAAATCTTGTGGATAAGGAACTTTCTGCGGAAGAGGCTTTGCGTCTATTCAATACATATGCGGTTACAGCTCATGATTTAATGCTGAAAAAGAACCACGATTACGGCGAAGCTTGGCGAGATATGCGGGTGAGTTCTTTAACGGATTTGATTCTGATGAAGATTTTAAGAGTGAAACAAATTGAAGACAACGACGGTTCAACGTTAATTAGCGAAGGCATCGATGCCAATTATTATGACATGCTTAATTATTCTGTTTTTTCTTTAATTCATTTAGGCAATGAGTAGAAAGACTGTCATGAGACCAAAAGCAACCGTCGCAGGACGATCCTTTTTGTTCAATGTGATTTTCGTTGCGCTAAATATCGTAAGTGTTTCGCTTTTGGTGCTCGCCTTTCGGTCTGATTTATCTGGAAACCCGACGGTTTTAAAAATTACTGGTTTTGCTATACTTTTATTTTCAATTTTCGGATTAATCGTTTTCAAAGGGAGAATAGCAATAGGCAACGCTAGCCGAGTCATAGTCGGTAGTATTTTTATTGTTTCTGGTCTCGTGAAAGCCAACGATCCAATCGGGTTTTCATATAAACTACAAGAGTATTTTGAAGATGGTGCCCTTGCGTATCGAATCAAAGAATGGTTCAATATGCCTGAATTTAGTCTCGAAGGTTTCGGTGAATCGGCTTTATCAGTCTCTGTCCTAGTCTGTATCTTCGAAATAACATTAGGCATTCTTGTAGTGCTTGGTCAGCGTTTAAAAGGCGTTTCAGTGCTCATTGTTGGTTTGATGTTATTTTTCACTTTTCTTACTTGGCACACGGATAATTGCCGCCCCGAAGTAAAATTCACCGATAGAAATAGATATGAATTGGCTGACCCGGTTGGTCAAGGTTTATTGAAAAAAGCGAAAACAGACAAGTCTATAAAAATTGTTAGTCGTGTTGGAGAAATTGTCGTCGACGAAACCATGAATCCCCAGTGTGTGAGCGATTGCGGCTGTTTTGGCGATGCGATGAAAGGTTCCATTGGTAGATCATTGACGCCAACTGAGTCGTATTGGAAAGATTTGGTTCTGCTTTATTTCAGTATCTGGATTTTATTGGCTGCCTTCAAAAAAAACCAAATTCCCGGAAAGAAAAAATTGCTGTATTGGTTGACGAGTCTAGCACTGATTGCCCTACTCAGTTGGTTATTTGCTTGGTGGCTCCCAATACTCTTTGCCTTTTTTAGCTTTATTGGAGGTATGTGGATACTGCGTAAAGAAACGACAAATCCGAAATCATTTTGGTATCTCAATCTTTATTTACTTGTGCTATCAAGTTTGCTGGTTGCCTATGTTCTATTGTATGAACCATTAAAAGATTACAGAGCGTATGCTGTAGGTAGCAATCTAAGCCAAAAAATGAATGATGGTAAAGATGGAGTTTACTTAAATTTTTTAACCTATCGAAATTCCAAATCAGGAAAAAAACGAGTGTACGATGCTAATTCAAAAGAATATTCGGACTCCAAAATTTGGGAAAACAAAGATTGGAAATACATCAGCAGTCGACAAGAAGCTATTGTAGAAACTCGCCTTTCATCGATTACGGAACAATTCAATCCCTTTTTGCCTTATGAGGAGATTAACAATGATTACCTACAGTTTTCCTTTATTACGGATAGATTCGCCGAAAAGAACGAATCATTCATTCGGCTTTATGATAAGGAGAATGATACGATTTATTCCCTGAAAGTTGGCGATACAAAGATATTGTCCGAACAATTTGTAGGGTTCCGAATTTTGGATACCGTTCAGCGAAGAAATGAAGACTTCACTGAACTAAACATCCGAGAAGATATTCTGAAACTGAAAAAATTGATCATTCTATCGGTCAGAAATCTAAACGACGCCGATTGGTCTGAAATTGAAAAGTTAAAAGACATTCTTAAAAAGTCACAAAAGGACAATATTCCGATGATAATGCTCGTAAGTTCCTCCATGGAAGATGTTCGTGCTTTTAAAAAGAAATACAATTTCAGCATTCCTGTTTTTATAACTGATGAAACAGAATTGAAAGCAATCGCAAGATCAAATCCTTCTTTATTGGTGTTGAAAAAAGGAATAGTGAAAGGAAAATACCCAAAACGAGCTCTGCCAGATTATAAATGGCTCGAGCTAAATGTGTTAAAATAATTATGAGAAAAAGAATAGTAGCAGGAAACTGGAAAATGAATTTGTTGCCCAACGAGGCAGAAGCGTTATTTAATGAGCTGATTATCAAATCGGATTGGCCGTCGCACATACAAGTTGTCGTGTTTCCACCATCTATATACATAAGTCGATTCAATGAATTGAAAGACAATCATGTCTTAGTTGGTGCGCAAAACTTCTATCCATCAGAAAGTGGTGCCTTTACCGGTGAAATATCGGTAACCCAAGCAAAAGCCGTTGGAGCAGATTATTTGTTAATCGGTCACTCAGAAAGAAGGGCGTACTTTGGTGAACATGCCGATTTCCTCAAAGAAAAAGTGGACGCAAGTATCGAGCAGAGAAGTGCCTTTATCTTCTGTTGTGGCGAACCCTTAACAATTCGTGAGGCCGGTGAGGAGCTAGATTTTGTCAAAAAGCAATTGGAGGATAGCCTGTTTCATTTGTCGAAAGAAGATCTTCTTTTTGCAACAATAGCCTACGAGCCAGTTTGGGCGATTGGGACAGGTAAAACAGCCACCACACAGCAAGCGGAAGACATGCAATCGGCAATAAGAAGTTGGATAGCAGAGAAATACGATATTGATGTTGCCGATAAAATTTCTATATTATATGGAGGGAGTTGTTCTCCGGAGAATGCCAAAGAACTTTTCGCTTGTCCGAATGTTGACGGAGGACTAATAGGCGGCGCATCTCTGAAATCAGAATCTTTCATTCAAATTGCTGAAGCTTTATAAATGGACAGTATTGCCTTACATATCGATATAACTCCGGCTCACCCTTGGTCAGAAATTGCCGTAACATGGCTTGCAGAAGAGGGTTGCAATGCCTTTGAAGAAAATGCCACTGGGATAGTTGCGTATGCAGCCGCAACGGACATAATTCAAGATGAACTGATTGCGAAAATTGAATCGTGGGCGAAAACCAATTCGATTGAGGTAAAAGTAAAATCTGAATTGATTCCCCATCAAAATTGGAATGCGAAGTGGGAATCTGATTTCCATCCTGTCGAAGTCGATGATTTACTAACGATCATCGCTCCTTTTCACGAGAAAGCCAATCGAAAAGGAATGGTCGTAGAAATTCAACCGCAAATGTCTTTTGGAACAGGGCATCACCAAACCACTTGGATGATGAGTAAAGCTTTGTTCGAGTTTGGTGTGTTTCCCAATTCTGTTTTAGACATGGGTACTGGGACTGGTATTTTGGCGATAGTTGCGGAAAAATTGGGCGCAAAAAATATTTTAGCGATTGATATTGAAGCATGGTCTGCTGAAAACACCCGAGAGAATGCCATTAGAAATCAATGTTTGTGTATAGAAACTTTACACGGCGACGTTGATTTGCTTAAGAATAGAGAATTTGGATTGATTCTTGCCAATATTAATAAAAACGTATTAAAAGCACAATTCGAGCAATATAATAAATCGCTAGCTACCGGCGGACGTATTGTTATGAGCGGTTTTTTTGACACGGATGTAACTGATTTGTTATCTCACGTTGAAAAGTTTGGTTTCGAACTAGAAAAGAAATGGAACAAAGAAACGTGGGCAGCCATACAACTTAAAAGAAAATAATGAATTCGAGAAAACATTTTTATTTACTCGCGGTGCTATTTATACAATGCAATTTCTTATTCGGACAAGTTTTCACACCTGAAAGAGAGAAATTTGTAAAAGAATTTCACAAAACACTTTCCGATTATGGGAAAGGCGATCACAATGAATTCTCAAAAAAACTTTTACCTGCCATGTTGGTCGAAGGGAGTGCTTTCCCTGAAGCGCTTTTCAAAAGAATGGTATCAACGTCAGATCTTATTCTTGAAAAGAAACTAAAACCCTATCCAGAATTATATGATTACGTTTTTTCCATGTATTCTTTGGTAAATTCCGAACAAAGCAATACAAGTATCGATGCTTGGCATGCTTCCGTAGATGATTTGTTGGACGCTAGAAATGTCAAAAAATTTGAAGGTTTCATTGATTTGTCATCATCGTTTTTTTCTGAAAAGATTCTTACTAGACAGTCAAATTTCATCTGGTTTTACGAAGGAGGAGAATTTTCATTTGATTCGGATGGCAAAGCACAATTCATTCTCTCTGACGGAAATTTGGTTTGTCGGATAATGAATCGCGATTCGAAAGAAGCCAAGAAAAACCGATATGTCGATAGCATAGTGGTAAATAATACGGATGGTATTTTCGATCCTTTCTTAAAAAAATGGGAAGGTCAAAATGGAACCGTTACTTGGGAGAAAGTAGGTTTATCGAAAAATCAGACCTATGCCGAAATTAAAAATTATGAAGTGGCCCTGAAATCATCTAATTTTTCTGCAGATAGTGTCAAATTTTATAGCGAATACTTCGATAAACCCGTAGTTGGAAAATTAACGGATCGAGCTTTTATTTCGAATAGTAGTGCGGATGATTTGTTTCCCCAATTCTTTTCCTATGATCAAAAACTTTCGATAAAAGACGTCAAAGAAAACATGGATTTCGTCGGCGGTTACGCTATGAAAGGTCGAAATTTTGAAGGTTTTGGAACGAAAGCCGCACCAGCTGTATTAACGATTTTTCAGGATAAAAAACCCTTTGTTATTGCGAGAGCTGTACTTTTTGTAATCAATGATGAAAAAGTTTTTACAATTGAAGCTGAATTTTGGATGCAAATTCATGAGAAAGATTCCATTTGTCATCCAGGCGCATCCTTGACCTATACAGATGCGACGAGCACCTTCGAAGTACAAAGAAGCGCGAATGGAATTGGTCAAGCACCTTTTCAAAACTCCTATCATGAGGTCGATATGTACATCCCTAAAATTGTTTGGGTGAAGGATATCAAGGTGCTAAATTTTGATTTTAACTTCGGAATGAGTCAAGATCAGCGAGTAGCTAGATTAGAATCAAACAATTATTTTAACTCAAGACAGTATAGTCAAATCCAAGGATTGGCTTCAGTCCATCCTTTGGTTCAGCTTTTGAATTACTCTTATAAAAACGATCAACGCGCTATTCCCGAAGGTGTTGCAGCTTCGGCTTTGGGCAAAACAGTGGGTCAAGCGAAGTCACTTTTATTAGATTTGGCGAGTCAAGGTTTCATCACCTATGATACTGAGAACAAGTTAATTTCTATAAATCAGAAAACGATCAACTTTGTCGAAGCACGAGCGCAAAAACGAGATTACGATAATCTTGTGTTTACAGCAGACCTGCGACCCAAAAAACTAAGTGAATATTCGGCCGAAGAGATTTCGAAAGACCCTTTTTTATTGGCAGTTAAAGGGAATTATAACAAGATCAATGAGGAACGACGCAAGATGAACAATTTCGGTAAGCTCGATTTGAAAACAATGGACTTGCACTTGCTCGCCGTTGACGAAATAGACATCTCACAAAGGCAACACGTAACCATTTTTCCAAAAAAATATGATATCGTAATTAAGAAGAATCGAGATTTTGATTTTCAAGGTTATATCAATGCAGGTAAATTAGAGTTGGATGCAGATGTTTCTGAATTCCGTTACGATGAATTTAAATTCAACTTGACAAAAACCGTAAGTACAATTTTTAGAGTTAAACCAATTTCAGAGCAAGATGGCAATCGAACAATTGAGGTGTCATCGAGAGTGGATGGAATAGTAGGCGAACTGTTAATTGATGATCCCAAAAATAGATCGGGAAATGACACAAAAATAATCGGGTACCCTAAACTGAGTTCGATAAAAGATGCTAAGATATACTACAATTCAAAAACAATTTACCGAGGCGAATACGACAGTACTCGCTTTTTCTTCACCGTGAAACCTTTTGTTCTAGACAGTTTAGACGATTTCGACGAAAAATCATTCCATTTGAATGGAGAATTAACTTCGGCCGGCATCTTCCCGAAATTTGCTGAACCAGTTCGAATCATGCCTGATTATTCTTTAGGATTTTCAACCAAATCGCCAGCTGGAGGACATGCGTTTTATGGAACAAGTGCCAAGTATGAGAATAAAATTATTCTTTCCAATTCAGGATTGCAAGGTGCTGGTACAATCAATTTTTTGAGCGCGACAGCAGAATCAAATGCATTGGCATTTTTACCGGATATTACATTAGGTGTTGCCGATTTTATGAACAGAGAAGTGCGCACAAGCGTGGAGTTTCCTAAAGTGACCGGTAAAAATGTACTAGTAACTTATATTCCAGGACAGAATTTAATGAAAGCGCAATCTACCTTAAAAGAGGATTTAAGTTTCTTTGATGGACAAGCTCAATTGAAAGGCACAGCAATTTTAACCTTAAAAGGAATGAGTGGCGAAGGATTAATGAACTTCTTAACAGCCACACTTGTATCAGATGATTTCACCTTCAAAGCGAAAGAAATTAATGGGGATACCACAGATTTCAATCTTCGGAATGTCAATCCAGAAGAAGAGAACGAGGAAAAAATCACGTTCAAAACAAACAATGTAAGCGCGAATATCTCATTTGAAGATAGAAAGGGTGTATTTGTTTCAAATGGTGGAGCATCGACAGTGGCCTTCCCAATCAACGAGTATATATGTAAAATGGATGTTTTCAATTGGCTCATGGATGAAAACAAGATTGATATGGAAAAAAAAGGGGGTAATGATATTTCAATTGATGCTGGTGTTGATGTTGTAACACCAAACTTCTTTTCCACCAACGCAAAACAAGACTCCTTAAAATTCAGAGCACCCCAAGCGACCTATTCTATAGCTGAAAAAGTGATTTATTGCGATAAAATTGACTATATCGATATCGCGGATGCTCGAATTTACCCAACAGATAAGAAATTGACTATTCGTAAAAAAGCTAAGATCGATCCAATATCCGAAGCTAAAATTGTAGCCAATTATATTACCAAATACCACACATTCGTTAAAGCAAAGGTTGAAATCACTGGTCGAAGAGCGTATGAGGCGGTAGGTGATTATCCGTATTTCGATTCTGAAGGATCATTAACTTTTGTCCCAATGGATAAGATAAGTCTAGATACTTCTTACCAAACCGTTGGAATTGGAAAAATCAGCCAGGAGCAAGGTTTTAAGTTGAGCGAAAATTTCGATTACTATGGGAATATCATTGTCAAAGCGGCTTCGCCATTGGTGAAGTATCAGGGTGCAACGCGTTTGAATCACAATTGTGCGAAGTTTGAACGAAGTTGGTTGGCATTCGATACGGAAATAGATCCAATAGCTATACAAATTCCAGTTTCCAACGAAATGAAAAATTTGGATGGAGACCTCATAGCTGCTGGAATTGTATGGAGGGATTCACGCGCTACAGACAGTATCCGGATTTATCCTACTTTCTTGTCCACGATTTACGACAAAGACGACCCTAATGTGCTTTCCGCAAGTGGAGTTTTGCAATACGATAAGGCAACAAAGGAATTCCAGATTGGACCCAAAGAAAAATTCTTGAACCCAACTGAGAAAGGGAATATAATTGCCTTGAATTCAGAAACTTGTTCGATGAAGGGAAGTGGATTAATTACCCTTGGGATGAATTATGGTGAGGTAAATGTGAAAACGTATGGAAATGCCGAATACAATCAAAACAATGGATTAACGAGCATGGATGTCACCATGAACATTGGAATGACCCTGAATAAAAAAGTGTTTGAAGAAGTTGGTGAAAGAATTCAGCTGGTACCAGGAATTCCATTTATGGATATCGAAGAAGTTAACATCGAACAAGCTTTGGTTGAATGGGAGGATGCCAAAGTGGCCGATAAATTTAAATCAGACTATTTAATCAAAGGCGAAGTAAAGAAGTTTCCAAGTTCACTTTCTGAAGGAATTACCTTTACTGGTTTGCAATTGCAAAGCTTTGATAGTGACAGATTTTCACAAAGTGGTTTGATTACTTCGACAAGGGAAGCGGTTTTGGTAAATATTTTCGACAAGGCAGTGTTCAAAAAAATTGAGTTAGAGGCATTCTTCCAAAAAGTGTACAGCGGTGCTCAAAGTGATCAGTTTACTATTCTGTTCTCAGTAACGGGTGGTTCCCTCTATTTCATGGACTATTCAATGGTTAAAAAGAATGGAATTATGAGAATTCAGTCTTCAGATGCTGATTTTAGAACTACAATTAGCGAACTGAAAGACGAGAAACGAAAGTCAAAAAACTTTGAGTATGGTCTGATTGAAGGAGATAATCCTTACCTTAGAAACTTTAAAAGGTTAATAGAATTGAAAGAAGAATAAAATGATTTGGAATTTCATACTATATCCGATTTTAGGCTATTTTTTAGGATCCATTCCAACGGCCGTATGGGTTGGTAGGAGTTGGTACGGGATTGACATTCGAAAACACGGGAGTAAAAATGCCGGTGCAACGAATACTTTTAGGGTCTTGGGCCAAAAAGCGGGTATTGTAGTTTTAGCAATAGATGTACTAAAAGGCTTGATTGCGTCTGTTTTGCCACTTATTTTTATGCCTGATCGCTTGGGCTCGGATATGTTGGTCAACGTTCAATTAATCACCTCTTTGGCTTGTGTTCTTGGTCATGTGTTTCCAATCTTCGCTAATTTCAATGGAGGAAAGGGAGTGGCAACGTCACTTGGGATTATTATTGGTCTTCATCCACCAGCAGCAATTATCGCTATAGGAATATTTTTAGCGGTCTACTTAATCAGCTCTTTTGTTTCACTTGGTGCCATATGTGCTGCACTGACCTTTCCGATTTTACTTCATTTTCGTTTTCATATTGATTCGCTTAATTTATTGATTTTCAGCTCATTGCTTGGTGTAGCAATTGTTTTTGCGCATCGAAAAAACATTGCAAGACTGCTCAATCGAACGGAGTCCAAGATGCCTCTTTTCAAGAAAAAAGAATAAAATTGAACCGGATTGCAACTAGAATGTACTTCAGTACATCAGTATCAGCCATGATTAAAAGACTAACCCATTTAATGGCAGGTTTAATGATTTGTCTGTCCCTTTTTGGCCAAACCGAATCTGAAATCCTAAGTGAAGCGAATAAGCTTTTCAAAAGTGAGAGTTTCGTGCAAGCTACACCCTTGTACTTGCGTTTGCTCTCTCTCTCCCCTAAAAACAACGATTATAACTTTAGATATGGAACTTGTTTACTCTTCAATGCGGATAAAAAACAAGAGGCGCTACGTTATCTAAAATTTGCAACCGAAAGCCCAAATATAGATCCGGAAGCACATTTCTACCTAGGAAAAGCTTATCATCTCAATTATTTGTTCAACGATGCGGTAAGAAGTTACGTTACGTTTGAAGAGTTGGCTGGAGCAAAAGCCTCAAATGATAAACAAATTGATCGTCTAATTGAAACTTGTCAAAATGGTAGACGATTATTGATGAATTACTCTGAAATGATCGTTTTTGACAAAAAAGAAATCGAAGCGGATAAGTTTTTCAGACTTTACGACACGAAAGATATAGGAGGGACCATAATCGTAACTGCCGATTATCAATCAAAATTGGATAAGAAAATGGGTCATATTCCATTGATCTTTTTTGGAAAGAATGCCACAGAGATATTTTATTCCTCCTATGGGGAAGACATGGCCGATGGAAAGCAAATTTACCGCCGCAAAAGAGAATCATCCGGTAAATGGGGCGATGCGCAATTAATCAAAGGAAAAGTCAATACGAAGTTTGATGAAGATTATTGCTACAAGAGTCAAGACGGGAAATACTTGTACTTCAGTTCAAAAGGGCATAATTCTATGGGTGGATATGATGTTTTCCGCAGCCCTTATGATGCATCGAGTGATTCTTTCGGCGAGCCTGAAAATATGGATTTCGCAGTTTCATCTCCAGATGACGACATCTTTTTCTTGGTAGACGCCAATAATGAAAACGGTTATTTCGCCTCAGCGCGGCAAAGTGAATCAGGTAAATTGTATGTGTACAAAATCCGCGTAGATAAGTTGCCAACTGAATTAAGTATTATCGCTGGACAATACGAATCAAAAATCACGCAATTGCCAGCCCAATTAAAAGTTCAGGTTGAAACACTTGAAAGCAAAGTAATCGGACAGTTCAAATCGGATAAAAATGGACAAATTGTATTGTCTTTCCCAACCGGGGGGCAGTATCGCTACAAAATGAACTTGGAAGGTTCTTCGGAAATCTATATTGCGAATGTGAATGTCCCGTTTATAAAAGGCATAAAACCAGTTCGACAAAGTTTTGTCCATTTTATGGAAAACGGTTCTGAGGTCCTCAAGGTATTGGATCGTTTTGATGAGTCGGTGGCAGAAAAAGACGATATTCTTGCGACAGTATTTGCCAATAAAGCCAATCTCGATCCTAATTCTGATAAATTTAATTTGAATAACCTAAATAATGCGAAAGAAATTGAAGAGGTGTTGGCTTCTATTGGTGCCGAGGGCATGACAATGAATGAGGTCGCGTTAGAGAGATCTAAACAAATTGCGAAAACATTGGATGAAAATATGATTTCTTCATCCATAGACAATACCTACGATGAGGTTTCTCAGAACATCAGCGAAGATACGAGCTTGATCGGTGTAACGAAATTAAAGGCGCTAAAAGAACATGATCAGTCTTACGCAACGAAAGTTAAAGCACGTCAAAGTGAGATTCAAAATCGCTTATCGACAGAACCCAATAAACTGCCAGAATTCCAAAAAGAATTAGAGTTATTAAGTACAATTCTGTCTGATAAAGAAAATGCGATTGCTCTTAAAGAATCCGAAATTGCAAGACTTGAAAATGCAGCTTCGACAATAGTTTCAACCTTTACTCAGTTGACTCAAAAAGAGCAAGAGATGTCCATGTTGTCTGATTTGAATGCTAGTTATTTGGATCAAAAAGAATCGTTCGAACGCAATACGAAAGACAATTTGGATGAAGAATTGAAACTTGATCGTGAAATGTTGGCTCAATTGAAGTCAGAGAAACAAAAATTGAATACCCAAACTCAATCTGAAAAAATCGCTGCGATTAATCGATTAGAGTATCAAATCAAGGAGGATATTCAAGAAAATGAACTGAATCTTGTGGCATTTTCAGAATCTCGTCAAGAACTAATTGAACGACTGGCATCCAACTATTCACTTGAAAGTGAAAATTTGAATGATAATCAAGGTTTAACTGAATTGAACAAAACGAAAGCGAAAGTTGCTTTAGACGAGGCTTTAATCAACAGTTTATCCAAAGAGAAATCGAAAATTTCAAAATTAGCCGAAGAGAATCCAAATGTTCAGAGTCTCTACTTGAAAGAAGCTCAATTGGAAGAATTAATTGCGGAGAAGTCCCAGTTGACCCTCTCTCGTAAAGATAAAATCGATGAATTAGAAAGTTTAGTTGCCACGACGGATCCTGTTAACGCAACAAATCCATTTGCACAATTGGACCCAGTTGCTCAAGAAAAAGCAATTCAAGAAAAAATTGATTGGACGTATGAAGAAGATAAAAATGAAATAGCTGCGATCAGTAATTCGGAATTAGAGAAAGTTCAAGGATTGATACAATTGGATAAGGAAACTCAAAAGAAATTGGCTACCAAAAAAGCAAATTTTGATCCAGTAAAGTATGAAGCTGAAATAAAAGCGATAGCCCGCATTGAAAAAAGTATCCAAGAATCGCTAAGTAACAACCAAATGAGCATGCTAGCGTTACCAGAGTCGGATGATGAATTGATCGCCCGAGTTGCTAAAACAAATAGTGCGAAACGAGAGTCATTGTATGCCAACATGTCGCTTTCAGAATTGGATTGGAAGAAAAAGGAAATTGAATTGGACCAAGAATTACTCAAGATTCTTATCAATGAACAAGACAAATTCAAACGCCTTGGTTCGGATAATCCACAAGTGCCAGAATTAAAAGAAAAAGCGGATGAAATTGCCCTTTTAATTTCAAAAAATCAGGACGAACTGAGACTTCATGAAGGTCAGTTGAAAAGTATCACTAGTCAGTTTGCCATTACTGATCCTGCAATCGACCGAATTACAGACCCAATTATTACCGATCCAATTGTAGATAATTCGTTCAGCCAATTATCCAAAATAGAACAAGAACAGAAAATACTACAAACCGCTGATGCTAGCTATACTGCAAAAAAGGAAAATCTTCGCAATATTCCGAATCCAACACGCGCTCAAATTGAAGAAGGCATTGCCGCTGACGAGAACATGTTGTCGGAAATTTTGATCATGAAGAGAAATCTAGATCCAGTAAAAGATGCAGCAAAAATTGATGCTATCTCGCGTATCGAACAAAAGACCAATCAAGATATAAATAAAACGGAATTGACTCTTGCTAGTCTGCCTGAATCGCAAGAGGCGATCTTATCGAGATTGGTGAACGATGAACTTAGAAAGATTCAAGAGGTGAAGAATAGTTCGACCTTGACAGAACTCGAAAAAGCGAAGAAAATAATTCGAATCAACAATGCGATTATCAGCTCGATAGAAACTGAAAAAGCGAAGTTGGACGATTTATCCAAAACAAATCCTAACATGGAAACCTTGTCGAAAAAGACGGTTGTTTTGAGTTTAATTATCAACAAACGAGAAGCGGACATAGCAGTTTTAAACCAAGAGATTGATAAAATTAATTCGGACCTCGCATCGACAAATTCTTTGGATAAAGTAAGAAAAGGTTTCGTTACAGTTGAAGAGTTAAGAACCGAGGTATTAAAAGGTGACGAAGGAATTGTAGATAATAATGAAACGACCATTGCTGGTTTAAATGCACAATTGAAGAAATTAGAATCTTACGGAAGAGAGTTGAATACCTTAGATTCAACGTATGAATTTTACGAAAAGACCCAGAATGTAGACTTTCAATCCGAACGTCAACTGGTTGCTGATGAACTAGGTATTATTGAATTAAAGAAACGGCAAGCGAGCATTAGCATTGGTGAATTGGAAACAGAAGCAATGGGGTCAACTATCGCAAAAACACAAGTAATGTATGAAGATGCCTCGTTGACGAAATTAGTGAACGAGGAAAATGAATTGCGTGTTGCGCTTGAAAGTGACGATTTGACCTCAATGAAAGAAGCCAGGAAGTTGGAGAAGAAACTGCTGAATGTAATTGGCGATAGAATGGATAAAGAAAATTCTATTACTGCGAAAATTGTGAACAGTACCTCTGATGATAACGAAAATAAACTCGAGAAATTAAAGTCTTTGGAAACGAATTCAATCACGGAGAAAATCAATATCGAACTGACTGAAAATAGATACAAAGAAATCGCACTTCAGTCGCAAATGTTAGAGCAAAAGGCAAAGAAATCAAAGTCTCCAGTAGAACAAGCGGAACTTCTGAGTCAAGCCTTGTCGAAGCAACAGGAGGCATCTAATTTGCTTGAAATGAGTTACGTTGATACCAAGATTGATAATTTGACCAAAGGAAAAATTAACTCTTTAATGACCAACGGTGAATTGGAAGCTCGAAAACGAAATCTGTTGGTTGAGGAAGCGAACAACGCAGCACAATTGGCGGAAGCTGATGCCCAAATAAAGAACGAGACAAATGCGAAGATGCAAGATCAGTTGTACGACCAACGAGATGAGTTGGTTAAAAAACGTTCAGGGTTGAATGAAGAAATTGCGCAGGTGGACAAAAAGATTTCAAAAGCACCAACGCCGGGTAAACCAACGCTTCCTGAAAATGCTAAATCGAAGGAGTTGACCTATTTGGAAGAACGAGAGATAGCTGAAAGTAGTTATTACAAAGACCTTTCAATAGCAAACTATGACGCTAGATTTTTGGAAAAAGAAATTTTAGATATACTTAAATCTATTGATCAAGATAAAATCGATGCCCAGTATTTGGTCGAGTTATGGCTAACGAATAACGACAAGGATATCAATAAATTAATTCTAAAAAAGATTGCAACAATTCAAAACAAAGAAGTTAAACTAGAGGAGCTTAAAGCTCAGTTGAAAAAGCTTCAGAACGATTTGCAAGCATTGCTACCAAGTGATCCAAACATAGTTGCGAAAATCAACAATCTTTTAGCTAGAAGCGTCGATCCAATGACCAAAGGAGATGCAGTAGACTATTTTGCCATTCCAGCTGCTGGATTTGAAATCTTGTCAACCACCAATACAGCTCCCGTTGTGAAAGCGAAACCAATTTCGGCAGAAACACCAACTGGTTTTATGTACCGTGTGCAAGTAGGAGCCTTCTCAAAGCCTGTTGCGGAAGATCAGTTCAATGAGTTCACGCCAGTATCGGCAGAGAAACGCAGCAATGGTTTATTTGTGTACATGGCGGGTTATTTCGTCCGCAATGCAAATGCATTTGAAGCGCAAAAATCAATTCGTAAAATCGGGTATTCTGATGCCTTCGTAGTTGCATACTGCGATGGCCAACGAATTACTTTGAGTGAAGCGAAACGATTAGAAGAAACTAAAGCTTGTACGCCGATAGAGTTAAATCAAATTTCTATTCAGAACAATGCTCCGGCGCCGACTGACAAAAAGAGAATAATGGTAACCGAGTTGGATTATTACAAAGCAATCGGCGCAGCTCCAGCCTTCCCAGTTGAAACGAAAAAAGGGTTATTCTTTACCGTTCAATTAGGTGTTTACAATCGCCCAGTGGATAAAAAGACTTTGAAAGATATGTCCCCATTGATAACGAAAAGATTGCCCAACGGACAGATTCGCTATTCAGTAGGAGTTTATGTGTCCATTGAAGAGGCTTTCCCGAAAAGAGATCAAGCTTTTGAAAAGGGTATCACGGATGCATATATTACTGCATATTACGAAGGCGAACGAATCAGTTTAGCGGAAGCAGAAGATTTATTGCGTAAAGATGGAACCGGTGTAATAGAGAAGACAGCGGTGGGGATTGTAAAGAATGTGGAGTCTCGCATTGAAGCGACTAAAAAATTGGACAACGACATTCAAGAAATCGTGAAAAAAAAAATGGTGAAAGGAATGAATATTCAATTGGTTTCTAAGAATCAGTACAATGAGTTCCCAAGAGATGTTTTGAACCGTTTCAATTCACATGCGAGTTTCTATTACGATATCAATGACAAACGAATTAAATCTAATTTGTACAGTCGAATAGATGATATACCACAAGTTTATTTCTTGAGAAATGAAATTGACACGACGTACATAACCGATCAAGTAAGGATGGACAAAGCAATTAAGGATAACTTGCGTAATGTGTCTTTCGAAATTTCTAGTACGCAAATGGAAGGTGATTTGTCGGACATGCTGCTTCGTTTGAATTACCGTAAAGAATTTGTCCGGGAGGATGAATCCATCGAGGTAATCTTGTACGACGTTCCACCGGCTAAAGTTAAAGATATTTCAGACAGATTGAGAACCTTTAGGATTAGAGCTGAAGTAGTCGATCCAGCTTATTAATCAAACAGCTGATTCAAATCGATATCATTGGTATACTCCGCTAAAATTTGCTTGTTGTTTTGGATTTCAATCCATTGTACTTGACTTAAATTTTTTAAAACGTATACTTCGGCGAAGAATCCAGAAATAGCAAATAAAGAAATAGTATACGATGGAACTTGACGATTACCAAGAAATTCGCCCTTTTCCTTCAGTAATTGGAGTTTTTTTAGAATGGATAAAGATGAAAATTCAGAAATTGTCATTTTATTTGAACCGAATTAAACGTAACTTGTACATACTTACAAATAAACAACAATGAAATCTTATTTGTTTTATCTCTTCTTGATTTTTCCTTTTGGAATGGTTTTTTCGCAGGTTGAAAAGACAGAAGAAATTAATGCCAAAACGAATACTTCGCCACTGAACAATACGTTAAACACTCCAATCGAACTGGAGTCTATTAAAAAGGCAAAAAAAGAAAAAGATGTCAAAAGGTTGGAGGTAGAACCTATGTTGGAAGAAATATCAGTTCCTTCGGCACCAGCTGCAGTAAACAAGTCTATTGATGGCAAAATGGACAGTGACGCAATTGGAGGTTCCGCCCTGCAAATAGCGAAATACAAGACGAGTTTCAAAAACTATTCTGAACAACGAACACAACGGTCTCTTTCTGTTGAACAGTCCAACGAAATGGAGGATTTATTGAGAGATTTGTCCAGTCAATCGCCAGCTTCTTTCGAAAGTTATTTATTTTATTATCTGAATGGTCAGAACGATTTAACTCGATCAAAAGCTTTGTTGAAAGCAAATGAATTGAATCCGAGCGATGTGCAAGTTCAAGAAGAAATGCTCACGTATTATATTCTGATGAACCAAAGCGACGAAACGCGTAAAACCTTATTGAGCTTATCTCAAAAAGATGTGTATTCAGAATCGACAGAGTTTTATGGGCAAGATATGATCAATAGTGCGCCTAGTAATTCCATTTTGATTACCCATGGAAATGAAGACAGTTACGGAGCCTTGTACGCTCAAAAGGTAAAACGTGAGCGTGAGGATGTTGAAATCATTTCTTTGGATTGGTTGACATCTCCACAATACAGAACCAATCTTAAAACAAAGGGTTGGAAGTTGACGACGTCTGATTTTATCGACACAAAGCACCTACAGGAGTTTTGCGAACTGAACAAAGACAAAACTATTGCTATTTCCATGACTTTGCCAAAGGAATATTTGATTCCGATTCTAGACAAATTATACGTCTCAGGATTGGTTTTCGAATACTTGGATGTTCCGACGGATTTATCCCTTCGAAATCAAGAGTTGTGGAAGAAAACGTTGAACAAGAAATTAATAGAAAGCGAAGACAAAGGTTTGGTAAATAATTATTTACCCATGTTGTTTCAATTGAAAAAAATATATCAAACCGATGGTAATACGGAGGCGGTAAATGACATAGATAGGGCCATTCAAATTATAACGAACAGATAGAGTAGAGCAAAAAGCATGCGCTTGCTAAAAACGACATACAAGGAACTTGCTGACGAGCAACTGGTTCTTGAAATGCAGAACGGAAAGGAACTAGCATTTCAGGAATTGTATGACCGCTATGCCAAACATTTGTATCAATATTTCTATCGAAGAATGTGGAAAGACTGTGAAAAGGCAGAGGATTTTGTACACGACCTTTTTACGAAGTTGATACAGAATCCAAATGTTTTTGACACCACACGATCTTTCAAAACATGGGTTTTTTCAGTAGCGAACAATATGACAATAAACGAATATAAAAAACAAGCTGTTCGACAGAACGTTTCTGGCGGGTTGGAGGAAGACATAACGGTTGCTCATGATTCTTCGCTCGACTCGCAATTGCAAGATACCATGTTTACAGAAGCATTGGAAAGAGAGTTAGAACAGTTGGACGAAAAACAGCGAGAGGCTTTTGAATTGCGACACATTCAAGGATTCTCAATAAAGGAAATTGCCGAAACCCTTCAAATCAACGAAGGAACGGTTAAATCCCGCGTTTTTTATGCGGTGAAAGAGTTAACAGGAAAATTAATGGAGTTCAAAGTTGGTCTCCAAGTATAGAATAAGATTATGAATATAGAAATTGAAAATATCATCCGCGATCACGATTATTCCGAATTGAATTCGGAGCAATTGACAGCGATCAATGAGTTGGCGAGTTCTGAAGAGGAGTACACGACCATGCGTCAAATTATTGCTAGCGCACCTCTTTTGAATGAGGAAATTGTGCCTAGTCCGAAGTTGAAAGTATCCTTAATGGAAACTTTTGCTGCAACTCATGCCGCTGCGCCAACCGCCGCTACCTCTAATTCTGGTTCCAACAGAAAAGTGATTTTCCTATGGATGCGAGGAGCTGCTGCTATCGCTGCTATTTTGATCGTTATTTTCATGGTCTATCCTTTATTTAATGGGAATTCCAACAATGAATTAGTCGCGGACAATAAAAAAGTAGCAGAAACCAAAGAAAAAGAACCTATAACTAAAGAAGAACCAATTCAAGATAACGTTGCTGAAAATCCAGTGGAGCCTGCAAATGAAACTGCTTTAGATGGAGCAGTCGAGTCTCCAAATAGATTTGCCTCAGTCGAAAGAACTGCGCCAGTTTCAGCCAGCCTTAATACAGAAAGAACTTTTCCTAGAGATGGCATAACGAGCAGTGGATCAACGTTTACAGTGACGAATTTTGCACCTACATCTAGTTCTTCAATTGGATTTTTTGGAGCTACTACTATTTCGGATTCAGAAATGAGCGAAGATGTATTTGCGGAAGCACATTCAGACAGAATTTCAATAGCAGACTTGCCCGAACGTTCCCGACAAGTTATCCAAGAACATCCTGAGATTTTGGACTTACTACACACGTCATTTTAATTCTTTCTCAAAGAAACTTGGAAGTATTTAATTTTGTTGTCGTAGGATTTTAACGAGTAGCCAAAAACTACTTCATAGTGTCCAAATAGACTTCGGAAAAGAACAGTTTTTTCTTTCTCCAAGTTTTTAAACAGCATGCCATTACAAGAAAGTTCTTTTACCAATGATAAATTCTTTTGAGGTTGACGCAA
>DDBE01000130.1 GCA_002332715.1 Flavobacteriales bacterium UBA2040 | reverse complement strand
AGGAATTGGGATTCATCATCCAGATGGTGACATTAAGAAAATTAGTATAGAAAACGAAGCCTTAAGCCAGCAAACGATTAATTTCCAAAGTGCTCAAAACAGAACTTGGCGCATTGCCAATTGGGATATTGGGGTCACAGAACCTGGATCTTCTGGTTCACCACTTTTCAACCAAGAAAAAAGACTAATTGGCGTTTTATCGGGTGGAACTGCAGCTTGCAACGGAACTAACGACAACAACGAACCAGACTTTTACGGACGATTTGGTTATGCGTGGGATAATTCAACTACCGCAAGTGGACGTTTGCACGATTGGTTAGATTCAGCGGGAACGGGTGCTACCGTTATTGACGGCGTTGATCCTTTTATCGGAAATGACCCAGTAGATGCCTCTTTGACAACACTCGCTGGTTTTCCAACTTCCAATTGTGATAGTATAACGACTCCACAATTTTCACTCTTGAATAGTGGAACGAATGCATTAACGACAGTACAATTGTCTTACGGCTTTGTTGGAGGAATACTTCAAAATTATACATGGACAGGAAACTTAGCTACGTATGGGCAAGCATTAATCGTTTTGCCGTCAATTATAGTTCCAATTGGTTCATCCTCATTTGAAGTGAACGTGATTTCTGCAAATGGCGCAGCTGATGTGGATATTTCAAACAACGTTTTGAACAAATCTGTTTACCGCACCCCAAATGATTTTACGGCCTTACTTGCCATAGATTATGATTGCTATGCAAGTGAAACGACATGGGAAGTGAGAAATTCTGCGGGTATTGCTGTTTATTCAGGTGGGCCATTCGAAGATAATACACAAGGAACAGTAAATTATGATTTATGCTTAGCTTTTGGTTGCTATGATATGATTATTCGCGATTCGTACGGAGATGGCTTGTCGGGATGTTCTGCTGGAGCAGGAGGAAATGGATCTTACAAATTGACCCTTAACTCAACAAACGAAACACTTGCCCAATTACTAGAAGCTGACGCCGATTTCGGAATGGAAAGTATCAAAGAGTTTTGCTATCCACCTTTGGGAATCAGTGAAATTAATTTGGAGAATTTAATCACTCTTTTTCCAAATCCAGGGGCGAACGCTTTGAACGTCAAATCGAAAGAGTTGAAGTTACAATCGATTCAAATATATTCGCTTACAGGAAAAGAGGTAATGAATGTTGCCGTTTCAGGAAACAATGTTGAATTGAATACAACAGATTTGCCTGCTTCGTTTTACTTGATGAAAATCGTTACCGACAAAGGAGAATTGAACCAGAGATGGATCAAGCAATAACAGATTTTTTTAGAATTCAGAGTTTTGGGTGAATTTCGATTCGCCCAAACTCAACTTTCTTTTACCTTGATACTGTTTTTAAAGGGTCTTGCTCTTCACGAAAATGTTTTTCGGTTCTGTGAAGAAGCGAAGGGCTTCCCATCCACCTTCGCGTCCAACACCAGAAGCTTTAACACCGCCAAAAGGAGTGCGCAAATCGCGAACCAACCAATCGTTAATCCAAACAATTCCAGCTTCCAAACTGTCTGCTACTCGATGCGCTCGTTGCAAATGTTGCGTCCAAACAGTTGCGCTCAACCCGTATTGTGTTGAATTTGCCATCATAAGGACTTCTTCTTCTGTATCGAAAGGGGTAATCGTCACAACAGGTCCGAAAATTTCTTCTTGATTCGTTCTGCAATCGAACGCCAATCCTTCAATAATAGTTGGTGCTAAATAATACCCGTTTTCGTGAGGTGCTGGCAAATTAACTTGCTTTCCACCCGTCAAAACCGTTCCGCCTTCTTCTTTGGCTAGTTCAACATACGAAAGCACTTTTTCCATATGGGGTTTTGAAACTACGGCACCCATCTGAGCATTCGGATCCTCAGGGAAAGAGACACGCGTTTTCGAAACTTTAGCAACAAAAGCTTCTTTAAATTTCTCATAAATAGGTCTTTCGATAAAAATTCGAGAGCCACATAGACAAATTTGCCCTTGATTCGCAAAACTGGAACGAATTGTTGTTTTCAGCATCTCATCAAAATCGCAATCAGCAAAAATGATGTTTGGATTTTTACCACCCAATTCAAGCGAAAGTTTCTTAAACATGGGAGCTGCTGTTCGTGCTATATATTCACCAGTAGCCGTTCCACCAGTAAAAGAAATCGCCTTGGTTTTTTTGTGTTTTACAATGGCATCACCTGCTCCACCGCCAAGTCCGTGCACAATATTTAAAACTCCTGCAGGCATTCCTGCATCTTGGCACACTTGTCCCAATAAAAATGCAGAGTAGGGTGTTACTTCTGAAGGTTTCGCAATCACACAATTACCAGAAGCAAGAGCGGGAGCAATCTTCCAGGAAAACAAATACAAGGGCAAATTCCATGGAGAAATACAACCTACAATTCCGATTGGTTTTCGGGTCGTATAATTAAACCCAACACCTTCCATGTAATGCGATTCATTCGCAAAATGACGAACGGCTGAAGCAAAAAACGAAAAATTCGAAACCGCTCTAGGAATGTCTACATGAGTTGCTAACGAAACTGGTTTACCATTATCTTTGGATTCTGCTTTTGCAAATTCCTCCATGCGGTTTTCAATACCATCCGCCACTTTTTGAATGATTTTACCACGTTCTTCAGCCGTCATATTCGACCAAATCGGAAAAGCTTTTTCGGCAGCTTCCACTGCTTTTTCCACATCTGAAGCATCCGAATCTGGAATCAATGAATAAACCTGACCTGTTGAAGGCTCAAAATTATCGATGTATTTCCCATTATTTGGTGCTTGAAATTCACCATTTATGAAATTGCTCAGTTTTTCCATTTTCAAATATTTTTCTAGGAACCAAAGATAGTTATTTCGAAATCACGATTTATGATAAGCAGATTTGACTTAGGATTGAATCTAGGTCTTACTTTTTTGTAATCGGGTGATGTCTTTTATCATTTGACTCACCTCGTCTGGTTTCGTTCCATTGTAGTATCCTCGAATTCTTCGTTTTTTATCAATTAAGACAAAATTATCGGTGTGAATAAAGTCGCTTCCTCCATCGCCTTGCTTTTTCACTTCAGCTGGTTTCAATAGGAAAAATGATCTTCTGGCTAAATTGTAAAGCTCATCTTTGTCACCTGTCAACAATTGCCATTGCGGTAATTCAGCTCCTAAAAACTTAGCATGTTTTCTCATCTGAGCAACGGTATCTACTTCTGGATAACAGGTAAAACTGAGAATTACCACATCATTTTCTCCATTGAACGCTTTTTGCACACGTTTCATTTGTTGATTCATCTTCGGACAAATAGAACCGCATGTCGTGAAAAAGTATTCTGCCACCAAAATCTTATTCGTAATGTCCTTAGAAGAAAGAAGCGCACTATCTTGGTTTAAAAATTCAAAATCACCTATCCGATGACCAAATCCTTTGCGCAAAAGACCCTGATCGACCAAAGAATCATTCACATCCACAGGATTGATAACAGGTAAGGGTTTTTCATCGGGTTTCAAATAAAAATATCCAACGGGAATTGCGATAACAAAAATGGCGATTAGCCAGAGATAACCTTTCATGGTGCAAATTTACATGATTTCTGACGGGTATAATCTGAAAAAAACAAAAAAGAATCTTCATACTAATGTGCGCCCGATAAGTTGGAATAATCATTAAATTTGAAGTATAAAATCGAAAAATGAACACAAAACTCTTAGCTGAAATCTGCAAAACACCCGGCGCTCCTGGATTCGAAGAAAAAGTACGTCAATTGGTCCTGAAAGAAATCAAAGGATATGTAGACGAAGTGGAAATCGACAATTTAGGAAATGTCTACGCTATCAAAAGAGGGAAGTCCGACAAACGTGTTATGGTTGGGGCACACATGGATGAAATCGGTTTTATCGTTACCCACATTGACGACAACGGATTTATTCGTTTCCATACTTTAGGAGGATTTGACCCGAAAACACTCACTGCCCAGCGCGTTATTCTGCATGGTAAAAAAGATATAATTGGCGTTATGGCGAGCAAGCCGATACATGTAATGACGGCCGATGAGAGAAATAAAGTAGCTAAGCTTTCCGATTATTTCATCGATACGGGAATGCCAGTAAAAGAAGTCAAAAAGCTGATTACCATTGGAGATTCAATCACACGTGAAAGAGAATTTATCGAAATGGGTGAATGTGTGAATTCAAAGTCTTTGGACAACCGATTGGCGGTATTTATCTTGATCGAAACTTTAAAAAATTTAAAAGAAAAAGAAATTCCGCATGATTTGTATGCTGTATTTACGGTGCAAGAAGAAGTTGGAATTCGCGGGGCAAATGTGGCTAGTCTAAAAATCAAACCCGATTTCGGATTTGGTTTAGATACCACGATTGCATTTGATTTGCCGGGCGCTGCGGCCCACGAAAAAATCACTGAATTGGGCAAAGGTACTGCCATAAAAATTATGGATGCCAGCACGATTTGTGATACGCGTATGGTTCGATACATGAAGAAGGTAGCTGACAATAACAAAATCACTTGGCAACCTGAAATACTTACTGCAGGTGGAACAGACACCGCAGGTATACAACGAATGACAGAAGGGGGGTCCATTGCGGGGGCAATTTCTATACCCACACGACACCTTCATCAAGTTATCGAAATGGCGCATAAAGATGATATTCAAGGTTCAATTGACTTATTGACAGCATGTGTTAAGGAAATGGATGAATTTTCTATGAAGTTCTAAATTGCCCCTTACAGCATTCCAAGGTATTAGAACATTTCTTTTTTTATGCTGTTATTAATTAGTATTTTGCCCATGCAAGTTTTATGACCACTTACTTTTAATACATCCTATGACAAAAATAATTACCGTCACACTCGCGACATTTATAGGTTTTGTAGCTTTTGGTCAAAAATCAAACGACAGACTTATTCGTGATTATTTCAAGAATAATACGACGAAAATTGACCTTCAAAAGTCAACCGCGGATGATATCCGTGTGGATAGAACGGTTGAAGACAAAAAGAGTGGATTGACACATTTTTATGTTCAACAAACATTGAATGGTTTGCCTGTAATTAATGGTACCGCGGTACTCGTGAAAAAAGGTGATGCTCTTTTAATGTCAGGTAACCGTCTAATTTCTGGAGAAAAACAGTTAGTAGAAAAATCTAACGCTGCACCGGCAAACGAAATATTATCTGCCGTTTGGGAAGAAATTTCGAAAGGCGAAACATTGATTACTTCGAACGTAGTTAACGTTGCCGAAAATAAGTTTAAGGTAACTGATTCTCGTATTTCTGAAGTAGAAATTCCGATCCAATTGGCGTACTTTTTCGACGGAACATCATTTCGATTGATTTATGAAACGAGCATGAAAGTTCCACATCAAGATCATTGGTGGAATGTATATGCGGACGCTCAAACCGGAGAAATCCTTAAAAAAACGGATTGGGTCGTGTCTTGTGCATTTGAAGGATGTAGTTCAGAAAAACATTTTAATTACAACGATTTAAAACAACCTGAAATGGGGCATCAAATGATGATGGCACCCGCTCCTCCTCCACAAAATGATACGTATAATGTATTTGCTTTGCCCGTGGAAAGCCCAAATCACGGTTCAAGATCTTTAGTAGTTGGTCCATTTGATCCAGTAGCATCGCCTTTTGGATGGCATGATGTCAATGGATCAGCAGGGAATGAATATCTAATTACTCGAGGAAATAACGTGTTTGCATCAGAAGACGCAAACGACGACAACATCCCTGGTTATTCGCCAAATGGTGGTGCTCAATTGGTTTTTGATTTTCCATATGCAGGTGGAGCACCAGGTTCTTACTTGGATGCAGCAATTACCAACTTGTTCTATATGAACAACATGATGCACGACATTTGGTACCGATATGGTTTCACCGAAGAGGCTGGAAATTTTCAGGACAACAACTACGGCAATGGAGGATTGGATGATGATTTTGTAAATGCAGATGCGCAAGATGGAAGTGGGACGAACAATGCAAATTTTGCAACTCCTCCAGACGGCAGTAATCCGAGAATGCAAATGTTCATTTGGACGAACTCTGCAACTGCAGAACTACTAACGGTAAATTCTCCCTCCTCTTTTGCTGGAAATTATACCTCTACAATAGCGAGTTTTGCGCCTCAGCCGCCTGTTATTCCCATAATACAAGATTTAATTTTGGTCAACAGTGGAGGTGCAGAACCTTTGGACGCGTGTAATACCATCATCAATACAAGTGAAATAAGTGGTAAAATCGCAGTGGTACGAAGAGGGTCATGCACGTTTGCATTAAAAGTAGAAGAATGTCAAGCAGCAGGAGCATTGGCTGTAATCGTCGTAAATAACGTTGCCGGAACGCCGATTACCATGGGAGGTAATTCTTCCATAGTGAACATCCCAGCGATAATGGTTTCTCAAGCGAATGGTGAAGCTTTCATTACGGCTATTCAAAGCGGAACCGTAATAAATGGAAGTATTTCAGACCAAAGTGCATTGAATTCTACGGATAGCGATATAGACAACATGATCATTGCTCACGAATATGGACATGGTATTTCGAACCGTTTAACGGGTGGAGCAAACAACACGAGCTGTTTAGGAAACGATGATCAAATGGGTGAAGGTTGGTCAGACTGGTTTGGTTTGATGATTACCATGGAAACAGGTGATTTAGGAAGTGATCGCAGAGGTGTTGGAACCTATGTTACCAATGAACCTGTTCTTGGAACTGGAATTCGTCCTGCTCCCTACAGTACTTCGTTCGCTGAAAACAATTACACGTATGGAGCAACGAATAACTCAAGTATTTCCCGTCCACACGGAATTGGATTTGTTTGGTGTACAATGCTTTGGGATTTGAACTGGGCCTTTGTCAACCAATTTGGTTATGATGCGAATACAGCAACTGGAACTGGTGGAAACAACATGGTAATGAAATTGGTCATGGAAGGAATGAAGTTGCAACCTTGTGAGCCTGGAATGGTTGATGGTAGAGATGCTATTTTGCTGGCCGACCAACTGCTATATGCAGGCGCTAACGAATGTTTGATTTGGAGTGTTTTTGCAAAAAGAGGTTTAGGGTTCAATGCGGATCAAGGTGATACTGATGATCGTTTCGACCAAGTTGAGAACTTTAGTGTTCCTTTGGCTTGTGTTGCTGGTTTAGATGAGTCTTTGTATTCAGCTCAATTGAATGTTTACCCAAATCCAACACATGGAAACGTGAACATTTCGTTTAGTGATAACTCAATGCTTTCAAGCGTTCGTCTTTTGGATATCAACGGACGTGAAGTTATGACAGTTGACAATTTCAATGAGTCGACTTTGAGTTTCGATATTTCAATGTTCAAATCAGGGATTTATTTTGTTGAAGTTACAAATGAAGGAGGATCTCAAACTAGAAAAATAATTCTGGAATAAATGACTTTTGGCCGTTAGGCAACTATGAAAGAAAAATGAGTGTCTGCGTTCAGATGTTCTTTTTTTTGTTGGGTGGAACTTGTTGCTATTGCAATTAGTAGCCCACAAAAATATTTCAGAGACTAAAAGCTTAGTCTTTTTAAAATTCTCGAATTTTCTTTCGGAAAACGGATAAAATTTCATGGTAAGTATTTACACCTGAACTAAAGAATCTCCTTACTTTTAACCCATGGCCAAAATAAAATCAGCATTTTTCTGTCAAAACTGCGGATACGAAGCCCCAAAATGGCTGGGTAAATGTCCGTCTTGTTCGGAATGGAACACTTTTGTCGAAGAAAAAATTGAGAAATCTGTCCCGCATGCGGTCGCTTTTTCTGCATCCGCAAGTAAATCGAAACCTTTGGCTGTACATACGATTACGACCAATTCAGATGTAAAAATCCCTCTTGTTGATCAAGAACTAAATCGTGTTTTAGGCGGTGGCTTGGTGCAAGGTTCGTTGATTTTGTTTGGTGGAGAACCTGGTATCGGAAAATCTACCTTGATGTTGCAACTAGCCATTAAAAATAAAAACAAGAAAGTCTTATACGTATCGGGTGAAGAAAGCGAACAACAGATTAAACTTCGCGCCGACAGAGTGGGAATTGAAAATGACGCTTGTTTCATACTTGCAGAAACGCATTTACAGAACGTTTTTAAGCACGCTGAGGACGTCCAACCCGAAATCCTTATTGTCGATTCAATTCAAACTCTTTATTCTTCAGAAATCGAAAGTTCGCCAGGAAGTGTTTCTCAGGTGAAAGAATGTACGGCTCAACTGCTCCGCTATGCAAAAACGACCGGAGTTCCTGTTTTCTTAATCGGGCACATTACCAAAGAAGGGTCTTTGGCGGGACCGAAAGTTTTGGAACACATGGTGGATTGTGTTTTGCAATTCGAAGGCGATCGCCAGCATGTGTATCGATTGCTTCGTGCCATAAAAAACCGATTCGGAAGCACCAATGAACTCGGCATTTATGAAATGGTGGGCGGTGGACTTCGTGAAGTAATTGATCCAACGGACATACTTGTTCATCAAAAAGATTCTGCATTAAGTGGAGTTGCATTAGCTGCGACAATGGAAGGAATGCGTCCTCTTTTGATCGAGGTTCAAGCTTTGGTGAGCACGGCGGCATATGGTACTCCGCAGCGTTCTTCCACAGGGTTTGACGCCAAAAGACTGAACATGCTACTTGCCGTTATGGAAAAACGATGTGGCTTTAAGTTGGCGGCAAAAGATGTGTTTTTGAATATTACAGGCGGAATAAAAGTCGTAGATCCTGCGATTGATTTAGCAGTTGTCGCAGCAGTACTTTCATCCAATACCGATTTATCTTTGGATTCGAAAACTGTACTTGCTGCAGAAGTTGGTTTATCAGGTGAAATTCGCCCCGTTAATCGTGTAGAACAGCGGATTTCCGAAGCGCAGAAATTAGGTTTTGAACGCATAATCATCTCCAAATATTGCAAAGGAATTGTTCCACAAGACTATTCAATCAAGGTACTAATGTGCGCGAAAATGGAAGAAGTCGTTAAGGCATTGTTTGCCTAAATCTATAAACCAAACCAATTAAACAGCCCAACGAATGCTAACATTGCTTCTCCCCAGAAGTTAATATACATTGGTGTTTTCTTGTACTTCCAAAATCCAATATAGAAAAGCATAAATATCACAAGAATCGAAAGGTTAAATGTATTATCTCGGTGCACAAAAAACATCATTAATGCTTGTGGAGCTATTAAGCCAGCAGACAAATAAATACTTCGTGAAACACCTATTACTTGAGGAATCGTTCTTTGATCAAGTGGATCCACTTCAATATCAGACGTATCAAAAAGCAAAGCTATTCCGAAAACAAATAAGGCATTCACAAACAAGCCTATTTCAAAAAGAAAATGTCCATCGCTTGAAGTCCATCGTACATCCTTAAAAGACGAAAATGGTAAAACACAACAAAGAAAGACATATACGCCAACTACCAAAAAAATCTTGATGAAAGGCAATTCTCTTAGGTTTCTCTTCCTTATTCGAACGACATACAAAACGCTAATTAAGAAAGAAAATGCCAGAATTATTCCTCGAAACAAAAAGGTGTTTTCATTCAAATTCGTGTTAAAAATAGTCTCCAAACGAAAAAGATAAAATCCCGTAATTAACGAACCTATTCCTGCCATTACTAGTATGGCTATTGAAAGATTCTGATTCTCTTTCATCCAAATAACTCTGGGAGTTTCGGTATGTATTTGATTATTCCAAATTTTATACAACCGCTGTCCTGTGTACACGAATAAGGTAGAAAAAAAGATAAAAAATGGAATTGGTTCTGTTTTATATTGTATCGAAAAACCACATGAAAAAACCGCGGCGCACAAACTCACCCAAAGGTTGCTGTACACAATAAAGGCTAAAGCTTTAATTTTGCTTGAATTTCGTGATAAACTTGGTCAACTGAAATATTTTCCAAACAACTGCATTTTTCCTTGCTCTTGCACGTACAGTTTTCGGCAGAAGTAATTGTTTGACTGTTTTTGCCTAGCGGTCTCCAACGTCCAGGATGCATAGGGCGTTTTGGTGTGAAAAGACCAATA
>DDBE01000145.1 GCA_002332715.1 Flavobacteriales bacterium UBA2040 | reverse complement strand
TGGACGGGAAAGAGATTCTTGAACGTAAATTCAAACAACATAATCTACCCTGGAATACCAAAAATATAACTGCTGTAGAGCGATTTTACAATCAAAATACGGCAACAGAATTATACATTAAGATTGCGAAAGGGAAAATCGACCTTACGAAATTGCGTGAAATTGAGAGCGAAAATGGGATTCTGATTCCTGTAAAAGTGATTAAAATTCCACCAAAGAAAAAGAAAACCAACGGACAACCTTTGGAGACTGTTGATTTTAAAAAAGATACCCTTGTAATCGGTGATAATTTTGGTGATTTTGATTACACCTTGTCCAAATGTTGCAACCCAATTCCAGGCGACCGCGTTTTTGGTTTTCTTACGATAAATGATGGAATAAAAATTCACCGAAACAATTGTCCTAATGCGGAAAACATGCAGTCCAAAATGGCTTATCGATGCATGAAGGCCAGATGGAAAGGTGAAAAATTAACGGAACGTGTTTCCGTTTTGCGATTGAGAGGATTTGATAGCGTTGGTTTAGTGAACAAATTGACAGAAATTGTCTCAAACCAGCTGAATGTAAACATGAAATCCATTTCGTTTGAAACCGACGATGGTATTTTCGAAGGGAAATTAAAAGTACTCGTTTACGATACGAAGCACTTGCGTGAATTAATGTCCAAATTTGAAATGGTGGAGGGTGTGCAACGCATAGAGCGATGGACGGATTCTACGGAAGAAGATGTGGAGGATACGGTCTCTGGAACGTGAATTCTAAATTTACATTCCGCCGTTCCAATCAGGGTTTTTGTCTACAATCCTAACCAATTTGTCAACAACATATTGCCCATCTTCATCACTATAATTGTCACAGCGCTATGGGAGTGAATTATAATAATTCAGATAGTGCAGTTCAACCATCATACCTTGAGAATTTGACAATTCTTTGGCCAGTGAATCATCTGTAACTGAAAACAAAAAATTGTTAGAGCTAAATGTGCCCGTTTGACTGTTCTTATTGCCCATTCCACGGAGAATCATTTCTCCTTCATGGGTTTTAAACATATATCCTTTTTGAGAAACTTTTTGAATTATACCAACTCTAATTCCAGAGCTGTAAACGCACCAATATCTAATGTACATCAATGCTCCGAACAACAATATCACACCCAAAGAAATCTATATAAGTCTCTTTTTCCAACTACTTTTTTACTTCGGTTCTTCCATGATCTTTAATTATACTTTGAAATTAATACTTTTCCGTTCAAAATGAGAAATATGAAGTCAGAAATTGCTCACTTCATATTTCTTATTTCTTAATTCTTATTTCTTATTTCTTAATTTCGCCCCAATGTTAGACACGACAACATATTTTCCCAAATTATTGCATGCTTTAAACGCGGAAGAGAAAGAAGAAAAATCCAGGTATTCGCTTGAGAATGGTCAATCTTTAAAGGAACTGAAACGATTAGGATTGGCGATGCATCCCATAAAAATTAACCGTAAGAGTTTTGGTTTTGCGGATTATCCTGAAGTCAGCTTCCACTATCCTTTCCCATTTGAAGGTAATGGCTTTCGTGGATCTTCACCTATAGAATTATTTTATCAAGGAGAAGAAAGTATCAAGGGAGTTTTGCTTCAATTTGAAGGAAAGAAAGGCGAAATACGTTTGTTTGCTCCTGATTTTCCCGATTGGCTAGAAGCTGGAGATGCAGGAATTAAACTCGCGCCAGATAGTCGAACGATCAGCATCATGCGAAAAGCGCTTGAAATGGCGAAAGAATTAGGTACAGAATATATCAAACCGAAGGAAACAGCTGAACCCATTTCGATTACAACATGGTTCAACAAAAAATTGAATTCTGGACAAAAAGAAGCGGTTGAAAAAATGCTTCTCCATCCAGATGTTGTTTTGGTGCACGGTCCGCCTGGAACAGGAAAAACAACAACTTTAATTGAAGCCATTCGACAATGGACCGCCAAAGGAAAGCGAGTTTTGGTCTCTGCTCCGAGCAATACTGCAGTCGATCATTTGGCCGGTTGTCTACCAGAAGAAATTGATGTATTACGCATTGGAAATTCTGTGAAAGTTCGTGACGAACTAATGCCTTTGACTCCAGAAGGAAAATGGTCGGGCTGTTCGGAATTGAAAACGCTCAAAAAGCTTAAAATTCGTTCGGAACAATTGCGAAAAATGGCGCTTCAGTACAAACGGAATTTTGGGAAAGCGGAACGAGAACAACGTTCTTTGCTATTCAAAGAAGTGAACAACATTCGTAAAGATATCAAAACACTCAAACGAGATACTGAGCAAATTTGGCACGAAAAAGCCCAGGTGATTGTTGGCACGCCCGTCTCAATTGTAGACCAGACGTACGATAACAATTCTTTTGACGTCTTAATCATTGACGAAGCTGCACAATGTCTCGAACCTTTGGCTTGGGCGCTGTTCCCTTTTGCCAATAAAATTGTTTTGGCTGGCGATCCATTTCAACTTCCACCAACAATTCTATCCGATGAAGCAAGCAAATTAGGGTTGAATGTTTCTACCCTCGAACGATTTCTTCCTGCAGGATTCCCAATTTATTTTCTACCACTTCAATACCGAATGCCTAAGAATATTGCCGATTTTTCGAGTCGCTACTTCTACGAAAACAGATTGGAATCGTTCAAAGAAAAACAAGAAAAAGTATGGCGTTTTCTTGTTTTTCTTTGAACGATTCCAATCTGTTTTCGTAAAAATAGCGACTTGAAAAATC
>DDBE01000007.1:6499-7526 GCA_002332715.1 Flavobacteriales bacterium UBA2040 | reverse complement strand
TGTCCTCCTTCTTCTTATCCGACGGATCCTGGAGGTGCTCCAACCAATCTAGAAATAGAGAATTTCTCAATGTATTCCGACATATCGATTCGAATCAAAGAATCCTCTGTATCAAATAAATAGCGCGCAAGCACTTTAGCTAACTGAGTCTTTCCAACACCTGTTGGTCCTAAGAAAAAGAACGAACCAATTGGTTTATTAGGATCTTTCAATCCCGCTCGGTTACGTTGAATTGCTTTAACAACCTTCGCAACAGCTTCATCTTGACCGATCACCTTGTTCTTAATGTCGTCCCCCATGTTCGCCAACTTACCGCTCTCTTTTTGAGAGATTCTGGTAACTGGAATTCCACACATCATAGAAACTACCTCGGCTACGTTTTCTTCTGAAACTGTTATTCGTTTCGTTTTCGATTCTTCTTCCCACTTTTCTTTGGCAAGGTCTAATTGCTCTTGTAATTTCCTTTCATTATCGCGCAATTCAGCCGCTTTCTCATACTGTTGAGATTTAATCACCTCATTTTTCTGATCTTTCAGAGCTTCAATTTTCCCTTCAATATCAACGATTTCCTTTGGAACATTGATATTTGTAATATGAACACGAGAACCAACTTCATCCAATGCATCAATTGCCTTATCCGGCAAATGACGATCCGTAATGTATCGCTCTGTTAACTTCACACACGCCCATAGTGCCTCTTCCGTGTAGGTAACACCATGATGATCTTCGTAGCGTTCCTTAATATTATTCAAAATCTGGAATGTTTCATCCTGATTGGTAGGTTCAATAATTACTTTTTGGAAACGACGCTCTAGCGCTCCATCCTTTTCGATGTGCTGACGGTATTCATCCAAAGTAGTCGCTCCGATTGCTTGCAGTTCACCTCTAGCCAAAGCTGGTTTGAACATATTTGAGGCATCTAACGATCCAGAAGCACCACCAGCGCCAATAATCGTATGAATCTCATCGATAAAAAGAATAATATCATCGTTCTTTTCCAATTCCTGCATAACTGCCTTCATTCGCT
>DDBE01000007.1:5607-6197 GCA_002332715.1 Flavobacteriales bacterium UBA2040 | reverse complement strand
TCAAACTGTCCACGGTATTTCGTTCCGGCAACTAGCGAAGCCAAATCCAAAGAAACAATTCTCTTATCAAATAGGATACGAGAAACTTTTCGCTGAACGATTCTCAACGCAAGACCTTCAGCGATGGCACTTTTACCAACACCAGGTTCACCAATTAGAATTGGATTGTTTTTCTTTCTACGAGAAAGGATTTGACTCACTCGTTCTATCTCTTTTTCACGACCAACAATTGGATCCAACTTTCCAGCTTCTGCCATTTTCGTCAAATCTCTTCCGAAATTATCCAATACCGGTGTTTTCGATTTTGGATCGGCTGCCTTTCGCTGCGAAGAAAATGATTCATCTTGACCTTCATCTTCCGCTCCAGGAAAGTCCGCTTTTGATTCAATAGTATCGTTTAAAATTGCTTCCAATTCATCTTTTGCATTTTCGTGTATCACTCCGTATTTGTTTAGTATTCGACACGCTACACTATCCGGCTCCTTTAAAATGGAAAGGAGTAAATGCTCCGTCCCTATCATTGGGCTTTTAAATAGTTTTGCTTCGAGGTAAGTAATTTTAAGAACTTTTTCTGCCTGTTTCACAAGCGG
>DDBE01000007.1:3178-5232 GCA_002332715.1 Flavobacteriales bacterium UBA2040 | reverse complement strand
AAAATACGAATAGCTTTGCCATCTCCTTCGCGAATCATACCCAAAAGGAGATGCTCTACACCAATATAATCATTTCCCAATCGAAGAGCTTCCTCTCGACTGAAACTTATTACGTCTTTGACGCGTGGTGAAAATTTTGCTTCCATATAAACTTCTATTGAGACTAAATAAACGATATAAATAGCCTATTTACAAATATACTTTGTTAAAATTGTTAATAAGTGTCCCGAAACGCCAATTTTCCACAGATTTTTGTTAGTAATTAGCCTTTTTACTTAACCACTTACTACTGACGAAATGACTAATTTCGAGGCTTGCTTAAACCAGCACAAAACACGTGCTAAAATTGAAATATTGTCATTATGGCAGACGGAGAAAGAATTATACAAATAAACATTGAAGATGAAATGAAATCGGCGTACATCGATTATTCGATGTCGGTTATTGTTTCGCGTGCATTACCAGATGTACGTGACGGTTTTAAACCCGTTCACAGAAGAGTTTTATACGGAATGCACGAATTAGGTGTAGCTTCCAACAAAGCGCATAAAAAATCGGCAAGAATTGTTGGTGAAGTGCTGGGTAAGTATCACCCACACGGCGACAGTTCTGTCTACGACACTATGGTGCGAATGGCCCAGGATTGGTCATTGCGTTATCCACTAGTGGATGGACAAGGTAACTTTGGTTCAGTCGATGGAGATAGCCCAGCGGCAATGAGATATACAGAAGCTCGTCTTCGAAAAATATCGGAAGAGATGTTGGACGATTTGGACAAGGAAACAGTAGATTTCCGTCCGAATTTTGATGATAGTTTGTCAGAACCAAGCGTTCTTCCTTCTAAAATTCCAAATCTATTGATGAATGGTGCCAGCGGTATTGCCGTAGGTATGGCAACAAACATGGCTCCACATAATTTATCGGAGGTAATTGACGGTATTCACGCTTATATCGATGACAAAGACATTGATCCGGAGGAATTGATTAAGCATGTGAAGGCGCCCGATTTCCCAACTGGTGGTATCATTTATGGATACGAAGGTGTAAGAGATGCGTTATTGACAGGTCGCGGTAGAATTGTCATGCGTGCAACTGCGGAAATTGAAGAGGATAAAGGACGTGAGCAAATTATCGTAACGGAGATTCCTTATCAAGTAAATAAATCAGATCTAATTAAAAAGACGGCTGATTTAGTGAACGATAAGAAAATCGAAGGTATTTCAGATATCCGCGATGAGTCGGATAGAAATGGTATGCGTATCGTTTATGAATTGAAACGTGATGCTATTCCTAACGTTGTTTTAAACAAATTATATAAATACACTGCGCTTCAAACTTCTTTTTCGGTAAACAACATCTGTTTGGTCAATGGTCGACCTCAAATGTTGAACTTGAAGCAAATCATCGAACATTTCGTTGAATTCCGTCATGAAGTGGTTATTCGTCGTACGAAATACCAATTAAGAAAAGCAGAAGAAAGAGCACATATATTAGAAGGTTTAATTATCGCATCAGATAATATTGATGAAGTAATTAAAATCATTCGCGCATCGAAAAGCCCTGATGAAGCGAGAGAAAACTTAATGACCCGTTTCTCTCTATCTGATATTCAGGCCAGAGCGATAGTTGAAATGCGTCTACGTCATTTGACTGGACTGGAGCAAGACAAATTGCGTGCTGAGTATAACGAATTGACGATATTAATTGCTGATTTGAAAGATATCCTTGCAAATGAAGACCGTCGAATGACTATCATCAAAGACGAATTGCAAGAAGTAAAAGATAAGTTTGGTGATGCACGTCGCTCAAGAATTGAATATTCGGCGAGCGAAATGCGAATTGAAGATTTGATCGCCGATGAGGAAGTTGTTATTACAATTTCACATGCGGGTTACATCAAACGAACAAGTCTTGATGAATACAAAGTGCAAAACAGAGGTGGAATGGGATCAAAAGGTTCAACCACGCGTGATAAAGATTTCTTAGAACATTTATTTGTCGCTACGAATCACAATTACCTATTGATCTTCACCGAAAAAGGAAGATGTTTCTGG
>DDBE01000007.1:2519-2876 GCA_002332715.1 Flavobacteriales bacterium UBA2040 | reverse complement strand
AAAAGGAAGATGTTTCTGGATGCGAATCTTTGAAATTCCTGAAGGCGCCAAAGCAACGAAAGGAAGAGCAATTCAAAACTTGATCAACATTCCTCAAGATGATAAGGTGAAAGCTTATGTGAAAGTTCAAGATTTGACAGACGTTGACTACGTGAAGAACAATTTCATTGTTATGGCAACGAAAAATGGTGTCATCAAGAAAACAAGTTTAGAAGCGTATTCTCGTCCAAGAATAAATGGTATCAATGCCATCACTATTCGTGACAACGATGAATTGTTAGAAGCGAAATTGACCAACGGTTCAAACGAACTTGTTCTGGCAACATCAAGCGGACGTGCAATTCGATTCAACGAGGA
>DDBE01000007.1:0-2165 GCA_002332715.1 Flavobacteriales bacterium UBA2040 | reverse complement strand
AAAGAAACAGACGACGAAGTAATCGGAATGATTGCTGTTGAAGATGTATTCTCAACTGTCTTAGTTGTATCTGAAAATGGGTTCGGTAAACGCACGTATCTGAATGATCCGAAGGATGAAGAACCTGTTTATAGAATTACCAATCGAGGTGGAAAAGGCGTGAAAACCATGAACATTACGGAGAAAACAGGTAAATTACTCTCGATTAAAAATGTAACAGACGAAGAAGATTTGATGATTATCACGAAGTCTGGTGTTGCCATTCGTATGCACATTGACACAATTCGTACAATGGGTCGTTCGGCACAAGGAGTTAAACTGATCAATTTGAAAGGAACAGCTTCCATTGCAGCGATTGCTCGTGTTCCGAAAAGTGAGGACGAAGACGAAGTAGTATACGACGAAGATGGTAACATAATCGAAGGTGCAATTGATTCAGAATCAGACGATAGTTCAGATGACGGAACAAATGGCACGAATATTGAAAATGATACGGATGTGGAATAATAATTAATTTTGCATCATTATTAAAAACATGAAAAATAAAAACATGAAAAATTCAATACTTGTCGGAGCGCTACTATTAAGCTCTCTTTCATTCGGTCAGAAGAAAAATGAAACTTCCGCTGCTGTAGAATTCAAAAATAAATATGCTCCTGCAATGCAAAGTGGAGACATGGAAACAGCGAAGAAAGCAATCTTGAGCGCTAAAGAATACATTGATTTGGCTGCAGCGCACCCGGATACAAAAGAATCTGCAAAGACACATTATTATAAAGGTGAGATTTATGTTGCAATTGCGGACTTAGCAGATAAGAAAGCAGATAGTGATTTATCGGCAATGGTAACAGATGCTTTTTTAGAACAAGCTGTTAAATCAATTAAAATGGCACATGACGACAAAAAATGGTCGAGTGATGCAGGTGAAGCTTCGTATAGAGCGCGTTTTTCTTTAGACAAACAGGCAAATGTAAAGTATAAAGCTGACAAGTTTTCTGAAGCGGCAAGATT
Source organism: Flavobacteriales bacterium UBA2040 (assembly GCA_002332715.1). Taxonomy (GTDB): domain Bacteria; phylum Bacteroidota; class Bacteroidia; order Flavobacteriales_D; family Crocinitomicaceae; genus UBA2040. The sequence goes on along the minus strand of DDBE01000007.1, from coordinate 1,154 downwards.
GTACCAATGGCAAGAAGCATTTGCTTCTGCAGTAGGTATTATCGATAGTGCCGCTCTGTATTATGGTGCTGCCTGTTCAGAACGAGCTGGTGATTTCAATGCAGCAGCAATCGGTTTCTCGAGAGCGGCAAAACTTGACTATAGAGGAGCTCCAACATACTCATACGCATCTGGCGCTTACCGTAAAGCGGGTGATAACGCAAAATCGAAAGAAATCATAGCTGAAGGTAGAGCGAAATATCCGAATGATAGAGATTTACTTTTGGAATTGGTAAACATCAATATCGATGAAAACAATGCTGCAGGAGCGGAAGAAGCTTTGAGTGATGCTATCGCGGCAGATCCAAATAACAAGCAATTGTATTACACGATTGGAACCATCTATATTGAGTTAAAAGAAAACGAAAAAGCGGAGGCTGCCTTAAACAAAGCTTTGGAAATTGACTCAACGTACATGGACGCACAATATCAATTGGGAGCCCATTTAGTTTCTTGGGGAGGTGATTTGAAAACTGAAGCAAGCAACTTAAAATTTGGCGATGCGCAATACGAAGTAATGCTTTCTCAAAGTAAGGATGTTTATCAAAGAGCAGTAGCGCCATTGGAAAATTATATTACAGCAAATCCAGATGATGTAGCGATTTTAAATATTTTATTCCAATTGCACCGATCACTTGGAAATACTGAAAAAGCCGCTGAGTTCAAAGCTCGAGCTGCTTAGGCAAAATAAGATTTAACATATTACTAAGTGGAGATGATTTTTTAATCATCTCCACTTTTTTTTGGATAAACAATTGATTTCTATTGCATAACTAAAGTCTTTCCTCTATCTTTGCACCCTCAAAATAGGCATCCTTGAAACGCCTTTTTTTTAACACTTTCAATTGGCAAGGCAATTGAAATACAAATTTTAAAGCCAAAATGGCAAAAGAAATACAAGCGCAGGGAACTGCAGAATTCGATTGGGAAGCATTGGACCTAGATGGTTACACGCAAATCGAGAGATCCGAATATTCAGATAAATACGAGGAAACCCTTTCTTCAATTGAGGAAAGAGAAGTGTTAGAAGGTACCGTAGTAGCTTTGAACAAAAAAGAAGCGATAATCAATATCGGGTTCAAATCCGAAGGTGTGATTCAAGCGAATGAATTCCG
>DDBE01000117.1:8031-11407 GCA_002332715.1 Flavobacteriales bacterium UBA2040 | reverse complement strand
TCGAACTTCTGGCGCACTCATTTCAGGTTGTAAATCGTAAGTTGCCACTTTAGGAGAGTTAACTAAAATTCGAGATTCACTAGAAAAAGGCTTTTCTCGTCCACCACTAAAAAAGAAGGTTACATGGGGATATTTCTCTGTTTCAGCAATTCGAACTTGTGTTTTTCCTTCTTTCGAAACCACTTCGCCAATCGTATTTTTCAAATTGTCCTTTTCGAAAATGACACGAATATTTTGAAAGGATTCATCGTATTGCGTCATCGTGAAATAATGCAATTGAAGCGGTTTCATCTCGTCTGCTGGAAAGGCTTTTTGCGTCAAAACATTGGTTATTTCTCTTGGCCTATCAGCACGGAAGTTGAAACTGATTACCACATCGTCTTCGCCGATCGAGCCATCAATTCCCTCCCCCAATTCAATGCAACTTGCAGGTAAAAATTCATCGGTTAATCCTTTAGAATAAGCATACGTTATGGCTTCTTTTGAAGACGAAAAAACATCTCCTTTTCGATTCACTAGAGCGTGATAGGCTGCTGAAACTCTTTCCCAACGATTGTCTCTATCCATCGCATAATACCGCCCTATAACTGAGCTAACCTTTGCGTTTTTGTGTTCGATTTCTTTTTCTAATTGAGCCATAAATTGCAATCCACTTTTCGGGTCACAATCACGTCCATCCGTAAAAGCATGAATGAAAACATTTTTTAATCCATGATTTTCAGCCATCTGGCATAGCGCATATAAGTGTTCTTGTGAACTATGCACGCCACCTTTTGAGACTAGTCCAATTAGGTGTAACTTTCGATTTCCTTCTTTTGCGAGTTGCATCGCTTCAATCAACTTTGGGTTTTTGAAAAAGTCTCCATCACGAATCGATTTGTTGATTCTTGTCAATTCTTGGTATACAATTCTACCGGCGCCAATGTTCAAATGACCAACCTCCGAGTTTCCCATCTGACCTTGGGGGAGACCCACTGCTTCGCCAAAAGTGGTCAAAGTCGTATTTGGGTAATTCGCCATGATGGAATCCATGAAGGGCGTGTTGGCCAAGAAAACACCATCTGAATAATCTTTTTTACCCAAACCCCATCCATCTAAAATGATTAATCCAAACTTTTTCATTGTTGTAAACTTACTTCAAAAATTGCCCCTTTTGGCTGGTTGTCGCGATACGTGATTGCCCCTCGATTGAGGTGAACAAATTCGCGTGAAATATAAAGTCCCAATCCTGTTCCTTTCTTCGTTCTGGTTTCTTCATTTCCAGACCGCATGAATTTATCAAAAACATCTTTTTGTATTGATTTTTGAACCCCTGGGCCATTATCTGCAATTGAAAAAATGACTTTGTCTTGCGCTTTATTGGCTGAAACCAAAATTTCAGAATTCTCCCCAGCATATTTTAAAGCATTTTCAATCAAGTTAACGATTACCGTTTCGAGCATGGCTGAATCTGCAACTATGGCCAAATCAGCTTCAATATTCTTTTTCAGATTGGAAACAGAATAGATTCGTTGAAAACGTTCGATGATTTTATTGAGCAAATCATCTAAATTAAATTTTTCACGATTGATGTACATCGTTTTGTGTTCCAAACGAGTGGCATTGAGGATGTTGTCAATCATGTTTTCCAAACGCACATTTTCAGAAATCGCTTTTTCAAGAAGTTCATTTCGTTTCTCATCATCCAAATCTCTTTTCTGAATCGTTTGCAGAAATAACTTATTGGAGGCGAGAGGTGTTTTCAGTTCGTGTGTTACTGACAATAGGAAGTTGCGTTGTCTTTCTGAAAATTTCAATTCTCGTTTAATCGATTTTCTGATTTGCCATAGCCCCAATAAGATGATGATGAAGAAAACCATTCCTTCACCAAGAATCATAAAAGTCTTACGAGAAACATCGTTGGTCGCGAGGTCATTGTTTTTGGTTAATTGTATCAAATGATATGCCCACCAGGCAAATTGCAATAACACATAGCCACCGAGAACGTAGAAAAATATGGCCGTGTTTCTTTTCACAATTTAAAAATCAATAGGCACGTTCGTTTTTGCCTTCTTTCCAATTAATAAACGCTTTGTTTACCACTTTGTTTCCACCCGGAGTCGGATAATCCCCTGTAAAATACCAATCGCCTAAATTTTCGGGACAAGCTTGGTGCAAATTCTCCACGGTTTGATAAATAATTTCGACTTCAGCTTTGACCGATTTTGGTTTCAACAATTCAGCAATTTTTTTAGATACCTCATCATTTGTAAATGGCTTGTAAATCTCTTTTACATAATTGCGAATTTGTTCTTTTGGCATATCCTTTTGATCAACACATTTTTTATAAACGTCGTCAATCAATTGTTCCATTCCCCGGTCTTTCAGCATTGCAATCGCCGCTTCGAAAGCAATAAAATCCCCCATTTTTGCCATGTCAATCCCGTAACAATCTGGAAAACGAATTTGTGGGGCAGATGAAACGACAACGATCTTTTTGGGATCTAAACGATCAAGAATTCGAAGAATACTTTGTTTCAAAGTCGTCCCGCGAACAATACTATCGTCAATGACAACCAAATTATCTTTTCCTCGCACGACCGACCCATAGGTAATGTCGTACACATGAGCTACCAAATCATCACGAGAATCATCTTGGGTGATAAATGTTCTTAATTTGGCATCTTTAATGGCAATTTTCTCAATTCGAGCACGACGATAAATGATTTCTTGTAATTTCTCCGGCGTCATTTTGTCGCCCAATTCTAAAATCGCCTTGTATTTTTCGTCGTTCAAATGATCTTCGAGTCCTTTGATTAAGCCATAAAAAGAAACTTCGGCCGTATTGGGAATAAAAGAGAAAACCGAATTGGTCAAATCGTATTTGATGGTCTCAAGTACTTGAGGAACAATATTTTTTCCAAGTTGTTTTCGCTCTTTGTAAATGTCAAAATCACTCCCTCTGGAGAAATAGATTCTTTCGAATGAGCAACTTTTACGTTCAAGGGGAGTATTAATTTCTTTTTCAGAAACCGCTCCATTTTTTTTGATTATTAGAGCATGACCTGGTTTCAATTCTTGTACTTGTTCTTCTCTTAGGTTGAAGGCTGTTTGAAGTACAGCTCTTTCTGAAGCGACTACAGCTATCTCATCATCCTCATACCAAGATACGGGACGAATTCCATTCGGATCACGAAGTACAAATGCATCGCCATGGCCAAGAAGACCTGCCATGGCATAACCGCCATCAAAATTTCTAGAGGCGCGTTCTAAAATGCGTTGGATATTTAATCGTTCCCCAATAATTGGCGATGCTTCTTGCTTAGAATACCCTTCTTGTTTGCATTGTTTGTATAATTCGGTAACCTCATCGTCTAAAAAATGACCTATTTTTTCC
>DDBE01000117.1:1870-7950 GCA_002332715.1 Flavobacteriales bacterium UBA2040 | reverse complement strand
CGGATCGCGAAGAACAAAGGCATCTCCATGACCAAAAAGCCCGGCCATAGCATAGCCCCCGTCCCAATCTTCGGATGCTTTTTTAAGTATTTTTTCAATATCTAAAGATTCAGAAATCTTCTCGTAAATCTCGGCATTGTTGTAACCCTGAGGTTTTAAGTAAGAATATTTTTCTTCATTTTCAACATCCAAAAAGTGACCGATTTTTTCAAGAACGGTAACTGTATCCGACATTTGTTTTGGGTGCTGACCTAAATTTGTCAGTACATTGAACAATTCATCGACATTCGTCAAGTTGAAGTTACCAGCAACAACTAAGTTTCTAGTTATCCAATTGTTTTGTCGCAAAAAAGGATGACAGCTTTCTATGGAATTTCTTCCGAAAGTACCATAGCGAAGATGACCAAGAAAAAGTTCGCCTGTAAAGCCTACGTTTTTCTTCAAATAGTCAATATCTTTAAGCAATTCAGGATTTTCGGCTTCAATTGTGGAAAACTTCTCACCTATATAATTGAATAAATCAGCGATGGGTTGTTTAGCGATACTTCGGTGACGAGAAATATATCGCTCTCCTGGTTCCATGTCTAACTTGATATTTGCTAGTCCTGCACCATCTTGTCCGCGATTGTGCTGCTTCTCCATCAGGAGCTGCATCTTGTTCAATCCGTAAAGCGTAGTTCCGTACTTTTCCAGATAAAATGATAGGGGTTTTTTGAGTCGTAAAACGGCTATTCCGCACTCGTGTTTTATCGCATCGCTCATCGAAAAGATTTCCTTTTATTATTCTGCAAAATTAGTGATTAATTTCAAAGCTGGAGACCTTATGGTTTTTCTGGTTTTGAACCATCCTTGATAAGGCAACCAAAATGACATTTTGGAGTTTTATATATACAAGGAGTCTCAACAGTAGCCTGATTATGAGTTGATATTACCTTAAAATGATGTAAGTTTGTTAGTCGTGAAAAATTCTATTCTTTTCATATTATCGCTATTTATGGTGCTCTCTGGGTTCTGTCAATCTGGTGAAACTGTATGGATGCATCCGAACAAGGGGCAATGGGAAGATATTATTTTACAAAAAATTGACTTAGCGGATGGCGACATGTTCGTTACAAGAAAGGGAATGACCTTCCATTTTCACAATGCAGGAAAAATTTCGCATAACCACCTTCATGATAAAGACGGTAATTACGACCATGATGAAATCCTGAAGGGCCAGGTCATTCATTACAACTTCGAAGGAGCAAATTATACGAATAGCACGATTGATAGTGGCCTAGCTCCTCATTATGACAATTATTATCTCGGAAATGACCCCAGCAAATGGAAAGGTGAAGTGTATGCCGTGGGTAAATCTAGATTACCAAATTTTTTACCAGGAATAGAAATGATATATGATGGTGAAATCGATGCTTTGAAATACTCTTTTTTGCTACAACCTAATGTATCTCCTCAAACTATCAAAGCGAATATTGAAGGAGCAGAAAAAATTGCGCTTCTGAAAAATGGAAATTTATCGATTCAACATCGGTTTGGATTAATCCATGAATCAAAACCAGTTGCCTGGCAAATGTTTGGTGATGCGAAAAGAAATGTGGAGGTTAAGTTTGTATTGAATGGAACGCAATTATCCTACGAAGTCGGAGCATATGATTCCAATTTGCCTTTGATTATTGATCCTAGTTTGACTTTTTCCTCGTTTAGTGGATCCACGGCTGACAATTGGGGATCCACGGCAACACCTGATGATTTAGGTAACGTTTTTGGTGGTGGAATTGCATTTTCCACAGGTTTTCCCGTTACGGCTGGTGTGTATGATAATTCTTTTAACGGAACAACTATGCCCACTACAGTCGATGTTGCCATTACGAAATTTACGGCGAATGGAGCCTCGTTGATTTATTCCACTTATTTAGGTGGTTCAAGTAGTGAGTTTCCTTCGAGTATGGTTTGCGGATTAAATGGTGAATTGTACGTTCTCGGCGCAACAGGTTCTGCCGATTTCCCAATGATAGGTGGTTATGATATGACGTATAATGGTGGACTGGCTTTTCAAAAATATTCGATGAATTTTAATGGTAGTGATATGTATATTTGCCGTTTTAATGCAAATGGAACGGCCCTGTTATCTTCTACCTACCTGGGTGGAAGTCAGAATGATGGAATAAATGAAAATTGTGTCAATTATAATTATGGTGATTTTTATCGAGGTGAAATATCATTAGATCCGAGTTACAATGTTTTTGTGACCTCGTCTACATTATCATCAAATTTCCCAACAGTTGGCAGTGGCGGACAGGCGTATCAGGGCACTCAAAGTGCGGTAGCCGCAAAATTGAATCCGACATTGAGTACATTAAATTGGTCGCGTTTTATTGCGGGCTCAGGAGCTGAAGCGGGTATGTCCATACAAATCGCGACAACAGGTAATGTTTTTGTGGCTGGTGGAACAACTTCGCCTTCACTTTCTTTTTCTTCTGGCCATACACTTCTAAGTGCTGGGGGTTTGTCTGATGGTTTTGTCACAAAATTAAATGGGGTAAATGGAGCATCAATTAATGGAACTTTTATAGGTACTGTTGAATATGATTTTGCCTTTTTTGTCCAGTTAGACATCAATAACGATCCTTATGTGCTTGGTCAATCTACCGCTCCATATGCAATTACACCGGGCAAATATGGAAATGCTAATTCGGGTCTTTTCATTCGGAAGTTCAATAACAATTTAACTGCGGTCCAATGGACAACAATGATTGGCGGAGGCACTGGAAACGTTGAAGTTTCCCCAACAGCCTTTTTAGTTTCGGATTGTTTTGACATCTATTTGGCCGGTTGGGGAAGTAATTTGAACAACCAGCTTGGCGTTGGGAACGGCTCTACGACTCTCGGATTTCCTGTAACTTCTGATGCGTATCAACCACTCACAGCAGGTAACGACTTTTATTTAATGGTATTGGGCAACAATGCTTCTGTGTTGAAATATGCAACCTTCTTTGGTGGGACTTCAACAATACCTAAACACGTTGATGGCGGAACAAGTCGATTTGATAAACAAGGTCGCGTGTATCATGCTGTTTGCGCCTCGTGTGGAAGTACAAGTGGATTCACTACGACTCCAGGAGCATGGTCGACAACGAACAATAGTAGCAATTGCAACATGGCGGTCTTTAAGTTTGATTTGAGCGTAATTGTCCCTTTAATCAATGTTTTGGATCCATTAATTTGTTATCCTGATCCTGTTGATTTTCAAAATCTAACGGTTAATGCCGACCAATTTTTTTGGGATTTTGGAGATGGAACGACATCTACGGTGCAAAGTCCTCAGCACTTTTTCCCAGGTCCTGGAAGCTATACTGTTACTTTGATTGCTTCAGATTCAGCCGGTTGTTACCAAGCCGACACATCAGTTTATATTATAGATATCGGAGATTTTCAAGGGACAATAGTTTAACCAACTGATACACTTTGTATAGGTGAATTGTATCAATTACAAGCTTCAGGAGGAACTACATATGCTTGGTCACCAGCTTTGTTTTTAGATGATTCTACGCTCGCCAATCCTACAGCAACAGTGAATGGAACGACTGTCTTTACTTTAATAGTTTCAGATTCATGTGGTGTTGATACGCTTAGTACAACTTTGTTTGTTTACAATGATAATCCAACAATTTCGAACGATACTAGTTTGTGCATAGGCTCGAGTGTCCCATTATGGGCTGCTGGAGGTGCTACGTACAGCTGGAGTCCAGCTACATTTTTAGATGATCCCAATATTGCTACACCGATTTGTACGGCCGATACGGCAATAACATATAATGTTACAATAACAACAGTGAATAATTGCGTTTATCAAGAACAAGTTTTTGTAAATGTTTTCTTTAACCCACCAATACCGGTAATTGATGATACAGTAGAGATTTGTATCTATACCTCGGAAATTATTAACGTGAGTGGTTCAGACACATATCTGTGGGAATCCTCTCCTTATATTTCTCCCCAAAATGGGCCGACCGTAACTTTATCACCAATAGCAAATCAATATTTCATTTGTAATTTCACCAATGCTTGTGGAACTGATAAAGACAGCGTATTTGCCATTGTTTTACTCCCAAATGTTCAAGGTTTGGGCGACACGATAATATGTCCGGGCGACAACGCAATTTTGGGAGCTACCGGTGGCATTGAATATGTTTGGACGCCAACTACCTTATCGTTGAATACCGAAGCGAGTTCGGTTCAAGTGACGCCTCAAGTAAACACTGCCTATCAGGTTATTGGTAAAGATGCGGATGGATGTTATGACACTGCGCAGGTGGCAGTGCAATTGCACGATGAAACGACTGTAAAAACAGATATTAAAATAATTGCATTAGTTGGTGATTTAGTAGAATTGACCGCAATTGGCACTCCACCCGGTGGGAACTATAAATGGTCACCGCCAGATTATTTGACATGCGTGAATTGTGCGACAACTGAAGCTAATCCAGATTCAGATTTCTCCTACGAAGTTTTGTATACAGATTTAAACTCTTGTACAGCAACTGGTGGAGTACAAATTCTCTATCAACCTTCCATATATATCCCGAATACCTTTACACCTGATGATGATGCCTTCAATGGCTTATTCAGTGTTGTGCCTATAAATGTTAGAACGTTTAAATTAGAGATTTACAATCGGTGGGGACAACTCATTCATATTATGACAGAAACCTCAAATTATTGGGATGGAACCTATGGTGGTAAAAAATCACCAGATGGAGTTTATACATGGAAAATCGTGTATTACGATCAGTATGAAAAGCCCTTGTTAAGAGCGGGTCATATTACTTTAATCAGGTAGGAAAAGCGTTTTTTTTGATCCTATCAAAACCTACTTTATTCTTTACTGCTGTTATTCTGTCCTGTTCTAGACAAATCTTTCGTCTATTGCCATTACATTCCCACAATTTTTACAAGTTCTTTTATCCTCTGAAGCATAGAATTCTCGAAAACGAGACAGGAAATCTACTTCGATATTTTCTAGGTTGAATTTATAATCCTGCAACTGTGTATTGCACTTGTCACAGAACCACATTAAGCCATCTTTGTATTCCGTGTTTTTGCGCACCTTTTCAATAACCAAGCCAACGGTATTCTCGCCACGAATTGGAGAATGAGGGGTGTTTGCAGGCAATAAAAATATATCTCCTTCGCGAATATGGATGTCCTTAACCTTTCCTTCTTCTTGGATTTTCACAAGTATATCTCCTTCTATTTGAATGAATAACTCTTCCGTTTCGTTGTAATGAAAATCTTTCCTAGCATTCGGTCCACCAACTACCATTACGATAAAATCTCCCGCTTCTACATATAAGTTTTTATTGCCGATAGGCGGTTTGAGTAGATCTCTATTATCATCAATCCATTTCTGAAGGTTAAAAGGAGCCATCATAACTTTTCTATTTTCGTTAAAGTTAAAAACAAAAAATCAGTTTAGAAAGAGATTAGGCCGATTCTGAAGATTTTGAAAAATTACATTCTAGAAACTTCCTTTTTTATTTAACTTCACCATGAAAAATTAAGATTATGAAAATTGATTTGACAGGAAAGGTAGCGTTGGTCTCTGGAAGCACGCAAGGAATAGGAAAAGCAGCAGCTTTGGCAATGGCCGAATCGGGTGCAACAATTGTCCTTTTGGCAAGAAACAAAGAGAAGTTAATAAGTGTTGCAGCAGAACTACCTACACCAAGTAGTCAAAAACATCAATATTTAGTGGCCGATTTTAGTCTACCTAATCAATTGAAATCAGTTATTTCAGGCTGGTTGAGAGATGGAAATCATGCGGATATTCTTGTAAATAATACAGGAGGTCCAAAGGGTGGAGCAATCGCTTCAGCTCCCGTTGAAGAGTTCATTGCAGCATTTAATCAACACCTGATTTGTAATCATATACTTGTGCAAGCCTTGTTGCCAAAAATGAAAGAAAATAGATTTGGTAAAATTATCAATGTTATTTCTACTTCGGTTAAACAACCTTTACCTCAACTCGGGGTTTCAAACACAATCCGTGGGGCGGTTGGTAATTGGAGCAAAACTTTAGC
>DDBE01000117.1:964-1488 GCA_002332715.1 Flavobacteriales bacterium UBA2040 | reverse complement strand
GAAAATAAATCTCATTTAACTCAAGATTCCGTCGATTCTATCTTCGAGACAATGGCAAGCGAATCACCTATGCAGCGAATTGCTGAACCAGAAGAGATTGCACAAGCTATCCTTTTCTTGGCTTCTCCAATGAGTTCGTATGTAAACGGGATTAATATTCCGGTAGACGGCGGTAGAACGAAATCTCTATAACATCACCTCAGCACATTGACATGGCCCATTTTACGAGAGTTGATTTCGTAAAGCGTACTGTATGTTACAATGTAAGTATAGACACCATCTGGCACTTTGGTGCTTTTATTGATTGTACCGTCCCATTCAAACTTAGGATCGTCTGACTTAAAAATGATTTGTCCCCAACGATTGAAAATTTTCACGTTGAAATCAATCATACCGATTGCTTCTGCTTTAAAAGTATTATTGAATCGATCTCCATCCGGAGTAAAGGTGTTGGGCACGTACAAGTACGTTTCTTCTTTTATGTAAATTCCTTTTTTAGTTGAGTCGATACAACCGTTCATGTC
>DDBE01000117.1:0-612 GCA_002332715.1 Flavobacteriales bacterium UBA2040 | reverse complement strand
GTCGTTCCATTTCCTAAATCCCAGAAATAAGATACACCATTGACTGTCAAATTTTGAAAAGTTACCGGCACATCCTCTACTACCAAACCACTTGAAATAATAAACTCAGCTTCTGGTTTTTGCACACTTATGGTGACGTTATCTTCAACCGTAAATGTTTGACAATCATCCGAAACAGAAACAACATAAGTCGTTGTACTCGTTGGATTTACTGTCATACTTTGAGATGTATTTCCCGTTGGTGTCCAAACATAATAATATGCTCCCCAACCTCCAGATGCAGTTACAGAAACAGTTACTGGATCACCTGGACAAATCAATTCTGGGTCGGACATGTCCAACAAAAGCGGCGGACTGGTTATCGTATATAAAACGTTTCCTGTTCCTTGATTTCCACATTGGTCGGTAACTACGATTACATAATTGGTGGTTTTACTCGGGGTAATATAGGCAATAGAACTATTCGTAACGATAGGTCCACCAACCTCCGACCATTGATAAGTATATACGCCGGTTCCACCTGTGGCAGAAACGGTTAGCGTATCCTTTAAATACGGACAAATCTCCGTAATATCAGGTGTGACAGTCAGAGCAATTGGAGGATAAATTGGA
>DDBE01000147.1:13568-18099 GCA_002332715.1 Flavobacteriales bacterium UBA2040 | reverse complement strand
GTAGAAATTATATTTCATAAAATAAAAGCTTTGTTTATTGCAATATACCCAAATCAAACTCAAGATTTAACTTTGATTCATGTTTTCTGCCAGGGTATCAATGAGTTTAACCTGAGCATCAATATAACTTGATTCACAATAGTTTATCAGAAATAGTGAGCTTTCACCATTATTGAAAAGGGGTTGTTCGTCTTGCACCAATTTCTGGAAGTCCGAAATCGTTTGATTGAAGATTAGAATTTGATTATAGGCAGTTCTCCACTGATTAACGGCCACATTTGCCTTTTACTCTCCGAGTTCAGTTTTAAAGCTCAGGGCATTTTCCAATTCTTGCAACTTGATGTCTGCCAACTTCATTACCCCTCGCGCTTTGCGAACAAAAATAGGATAGACGAAGGAGGCTCCCCAATTGCAGTTATTAATGGAATAATCAGTCAAAGGGTTTCCATCAATCGGCTCGCTTAGAGCGTTGTATTTTAAATCTAATTTTGCTTTAAGAACTGTATAATTCAAAATTTCCTTGGCTTATGGATAGTTTTTCATAATTCTAAAAAAACTATGGAAATATTTGAAAAATAAAACCAAATTTTAATAACTGAACTATTTACCTAATAAAGTAATGAACCCATGTTGATTGATTGTTTCTCCATCAGCCTTGGTTCCTTTAATAGAATAGAAATAAACACCTTCGGTTAGTGAAAATCCTTGCATGTCAGTTCCATACCAGGGTAAAGTTGGATTATCAGATTGATAAACGATATTTCCCCAACGGTTGAATATCAAAACATTAACTGGAGTGGTACAATAATCAGAAAAAGTAACGAAATCGTTGACTCCATCGCCATTTGGTGAGAATACATTAGAGGTGATAATGTTGCACGAATCATCAGGAACAACTACAACTGGAGGAATTGGAGGTGGCGGAGGAGGTGGAGGAGGTGAATCGTATCCGAAACAAGCATCCGAAATTTTGGAAACGAAAACATCTTTTTTACCCAATGCATTTATAGAAAGGGAATCAGTGTTCATGGTCAACTCATAATATCCACACGAATAAACATCACAGCCATCAACGGTGATTTTATTTCCACGGTCGGGCATGGCGCCACCGCCTTGTTTGGCCCAGCGCCATTTGCCAAGCGTATCTATTGCCGCGACAAAGAACTGAATACTATCAGAACCAGAATCTAGCTCTATGTTACTTTGAAAGTCTGCCTTTCCACGAAATTGTCCTGTCACGAAAATGTTTCCTTGGTCATTAGAAGTTACACCATTTCCACGGTCGCTTCCACTATTAGAACCGGCTTTTTTTACCCATTGAAAGGTTCCGTCCTTGGTCATACGAGACACGAAAATATCTCGCCCGTTGGGTCCACCATTGTTGTTGACACTATCTAATCCAAATCCTGCCTTGTCTCTAAATTCACCAGTTATATAAATATGATTGTCAAAGCTAAAATGGACAGCGTTTGCTCGATCGTCCAACGGGCCACCAGCTCGTTTTGCATAGATAAAATTCCCATCCTGATTATATTTCACTACAAAGACATCATTTCCCCCAACGCTTGTGAGTGTCGTGTTTCCAAAAACTCGGGTACCATCAAATCCACCAACGATGTACAAATTATTCTCGTTATCAATATCTATATCGTTGTCGCGCGAACCACTCTCTCCGTCAAAAGTAGTAACCCATTGCCAGATTCCAGCTGGATCTAATTTTGCCAAGAATGCGAGCGAATCGTTAGGTGCAACATTGACGATTAAAGCATCGAAAGTGGCATTTTGAGGAGAGTTAGTATTATTGGAAATAAATCCAGTGACGTAAATATTCCCAATGGTGTCAGCCACTAAGTTAAAACCGTGGTCATCATTGTAGGGATATCCTCCAGCATTGACTCCTGCATTTTTCAACCAGATTTCATTACCGTTACCGTCCAATTTTAAAATAAAAATTTGATCGGTGTAGGCGGAAGAATTGTAAACAGATAAAGATCCAAACGTCATTCCACCCCAACAAGTTCCTGTAACAAACACATTTCCTTGCTTGTCAAGGCATAGACCTAATCCTCTGTCGTCGAAAAAATTATCGCCATATTTTGCCCAAAGATAATTTCCTTGAGGATCAAGTTTTGCGACAAAAACTTCTTTTGAACTAGGATTCCCGAAGGGAATAGAAAATGGACCGAAAGTGGCTTCTTCGTTGTAAAATCCTGTAATAAAAATATTTCCTTCATGATCTACCGCAATATCGGTTGCTTTGTCTGACAATGGACCACCGCCAGAAACCAGCCATTCAAAGTCCTGTGCCGAGGACAAAAACGAGAACGCCAGCGCAAGGATGAAAAGGGCATATTTGGTCATTAAAATGTGTTTCTTTAAAGACTATAAAGTTAGGTTTTAAGTTGCTTTCAAATAGGCGATTTAATTAAAGTAATCCACATGAATTCATTCAAAACGACCGAAAGCTGACAATTATCACCCTCTTTTTTGTCAGAAAGCTGATTGTAATGGTTGTTTTATTTTGACTAGCCATATTAAGATTTTCTATTCTTTTTTTAGGTTATTTTGTCTAAAAAAGTATCAAACCTTTCGAAGTGGCAGGTATACCCACCCGAATTTTTGACCAAATAGTCCTGGTGATTTTCTTCTGCCGGCCAAAAAGTAGAAAATGGTTCTAAAGTGGTAACGATTTTGCCATCCCATCGACCTGAATTATTTACGATTTCGATGACTTCTTCGGCGATCGATTTCTCTTCTTCATTTTGAATAAAGATGGCCGAACGATAACTTGATCCCATATCGTTTCCTTGTCTATCAACTGTCGTTGGATTATGAATTCGAAAGAAATAATCCAAAATCTCGCGAAAACTCGTTTGGGTAGGATCATACGTCAATTCAATACCCTCCGCATGACCTGGATGGTGTTTGTAAGTAGGATGGTCGTTTTGACCTCCTTGGTAGCCCACTTCAGTGTCGATTATACCTGGCCTGGTTCTGAATAAATCTTCCATTCCCCAAAAGCAGCCTCCTGCTATATATCCTTTTTTGTGATTTACCATAATTTATATAAATTGGACAGATTTGATCAACCATCCTTATGCAAAAATAGAAATCCATTTTGTTCCGGATAATCCTTCGCTAAAGAATTAAAGTTTTTTTAAATCAAAATCGGACAACGTCATCTTAAGTGAGTAAAGTTACATTTTGAAAAATATACCAACATAGCGTTTCAGAGAATAAAAGGCATAGCAGATTTTTAATTATTGAAAATATAAAAAGGAGTCCATTTTGAATGAACTCCTCGATAATATAGGTATTTAATTTATTTTTTCGGTTTCAAAATCCCTTCATCGATCAAAACCTGAAAAGATTCTTCCAAACTTTGTTCCATAGGTAAAAATTCGATTCCCAATTGGCGTTTAATTTTTGAATTATCAGCTTTCCAGGAAACATTCACGTTTTTTTGAATGAATTTACGAGAAAACAATTTATTCACCATAGGTCCAACAGCCATCAACAACCATTTCGGCAAAGCTTTTTTGGGTATTGGATATTGATCGCCATATTTCGGCAACAAAGCTTGACCCATCTCTAAAAAGTTGGTGTTGTGAGCAGATGTGATGTATCGACCTTTTGCTTCTGGTCTGAATCCAGCTTGGAAATGTGCTTTCGAAACATCGCGTACATCTACCATTCCAATTCCGATTCGTGGGGCTCCAGCTTTCATTTGACCATCGCCTAGCATTTTAAGTATGTTCATGCTCTCAGAAGTTGTGTTATGAGGATTTAACGGTGGTCCAAATACACCAGATGGATTGATTGTAACCAAGTCCCAATTCGATTGTGCTTCGGCCATTTCCCAGGCCTTTTTCTCCGCTATTGTTTTCGAATAAGAGTAAGGTTGGTAGGATTCCGTAGCGCTTGTGTTCCAAATATCTTCAGTCAACTGACCACCTGGAGCCTTAACCGTGTCAATTGCATCGGTATAAATCGCTGCACAACTACTGGTCAAAACAACACGTTTCACAGACGAAGTTTCATTAACTGATTTTAAAACATTTTCTGTTCCGTTCAACGCTGGTGCGATCAAATCTTTTCGCGCATCTTGCACGTCTAAGGTGAAAGGCGAAGCAGTATGATATACGAGCTCACAACCTTCCATCGCTTCTTTGTATGATCCGGATGTCAACAAATCGGATTTAAAAAACTTAATTGTTCCTTTTGAATTGGCTGCTGCTTCTTTCAAATGCCCGATTTTCTTTTCGTCATTTGGGTTACGAACTGCAGCATGAACTGTAAGTCCGTCTTCCAACAAATCTTTTACCAACCAACTGGCTACATAACCGTTGGCACCTGTTACCATTACTGGTTTTGTTTTATCTATATTCATTTTTTTCGTTTTAAGGATGACACGCACAATAATTAATGCTCGCTAAAAGAAAAAACCGACCCTTTTCAAGGTCGGTTTCATTCTCTGGGTGGAAGACCGGGCTCGAACCGGCGACCCTCGGTACCACAAACCGATGCTCTA
>DDBE01000147.1:7977-13279 GCA_002332715.1 Flavobacteriales bacterium UBA2040 | reverse complement strand
CTCTAACCAACTGAGCTACAACCACCATAAAATCTAAGTCCCTTGTAGAATGGGAGGCTTAATCACAAATGATTCAGCGGGTGCAAAGATATAGAATTTATTATTGTAATATCATCTACATCGAAAAAAAACTTATCTTTAAGAAAGACTTATGGGATGATAAGCAAAGAACATTTACTACAACAATTTGAGCAACGTATTTTCGATGAATCTTATACTCGGATTTTCAAGTGTTTAAGTTTGCTCGATGAAAAACATCTGTGGAAAAAAATAAATCCGAATGTGCCCGCTGTTGGCAATTTAGTCCTTCATTTATCCGGAAATGCTCGACAATGGATATTAAGCGGTTTAGGAGGTCAAACGGATAATCGGCAAAGAGACCTTGAATTTGAAACGCACAAGAACATAAAAAAAACTGATTTAATCTTTTTTACTCGAAAATTTACGTGTTAATATTCAACAATGCCTAAGAGATGTACCGGAGTCTAAATACGGACAAACATATAGTATTCAGGGATTTACGGAAACTGGCTTTTCTGTTTTGATTCATGTAATAGAGCATTTTAGTTACCACACAGGACAAATCACCACTTTGACAAAGCTTCAAGTGAATATCGATACGGGCTATTATGGTGATAAAAAGCTTACTTGAGCAATTTATAGACGCGTTTATTTTCTCAAAAAGAAATCTGAAAAGTCCTAACAATAGCTGTTTATTCTGATTATTTTTGTTGAAAACAGAAGTATGCTAAAAATAGGCGTTTTAGGAGCGGGTCATCTCGGTAAAATACATATCCGATTAATTTTAGAGTTAAAGGACCAATATGAAATGATTGGATTCTTCGATCCAGATGAGGAAAACGCCAAGAAAGTAACCGAGGAGTTTGGAATCAAGCGCTTCGAATCAATGGATGAACTTATATCAGCCGTGGATTGCTTGGACATCGTTACACCAACTCTTTCACACTACGATTGCGCGAGCAAATCCATCAAAGCTGGAAAACATGTTTTTATAGAAAAACCAGTTACGGAAACTGTTGAGGAAGCACGAAATCTTATTATTTTAAAGGAAGAAGCTGGCGTGCAGGTTCAAGTTGGACATGTGGAGCGATTTAACCCCGCATTCGTTGCTGCACAGGAGTTTTTTGGCAGACCAATGTTCATCGAAACACATCGTTTGGCACAATTTAATCCACGTGGTACTGATGTTCCGGTGGTTCTCGATTTAATGATTCATGATATTGATGCCATACTTTCAGTTGTGCAATCAGAAGTAAAAAACATCTCTGCTTCAGGCGTATCTGTCGTTTCTGATACTCCAGATATTACAAATGCTCGTATTGAGTTTGAAAATGGCTGTGTCGCTAATTTAACGGCCAGTCGTATTTCAATGAAAAACATGCGTAAATCAAGATTCTTTCAAAAAGACGCCTATATTAGTGTTGATTTCCTGACCAAGGAATTAGAAGTTGTTCGTATGGAAGATATTGAAGGTGAGCCAGATCCATTTGATATTGTATTTGAAGTCGGAAATGGAAAACCAACAAAGAAGATCTTGTTTGACAAACCAACCATTGGTGAGGCAAATGCAATTAAAGATGAATTAAGTTCTTTTCATCAATCCATAGTGAACGAAACGGAGCCACGCGTGACGCTAGAAGATGGGTTCAAAGCATTAAAAGTAGCACATCAGGTTCTAGAAAAAATTGATGAAAACTCTAAAGTCCAGCTGTAACAATTTTTGTTTCGTTTAATCGTTATCATCTCAACATGAAATTACTATCCGTTTTCTCTTTATTATTCGTTCTATTCGCTTGCGTTAAAAACAACCCAGATCCATCATGGGTGCAGATTAAAGCATGGACCTTGGAAGCAAATGCAAGCTTGAACGGTGAGGAAGGAAGTTTGTCTCATAATTTTACGCACGCTTGGGTATATGCTGACGGTCAATTGATTGGAGTTTTTGAATTGCCTGTTAAAATTCCAATACTTGATGAAGGTTCATCCGAATTGAAAATTTTCCCGGTTATAGAAGACAATGGCATTTCAGCGACGAAGAAAATTTACCCGTTCGTTAAATCATATGATATAGAGTTAGATTTGGTCAAAAATGAAACAATTGTTGTTGACCCAAAGACGAGTTACAAAGACAACCTCGATTTTTGGGTAGAGAATTTTGACGATAGTTTTAATTTTAAATTTGACTCCGACCCGAACTATGCGGCGACCCTGATTTATGGTAACGACCCTCAGTATTTGGAGTGGGGCAGTGGATATGGACAAATATCTCTGAGCGCTCAAGATTCTAATTTTCTTGGGTATACAGAAAACACCCAAGATGGCGTATTCACAGATTGGTCTATAGGACAAGATATTTATTTAGAAATAGATTACCGCAATACAAATGCCATAGTTACGGGTTTAATTGAAACCAATTCTGCTGGCATCACGAATCATCCGATGATTCAATTAAACGGTCAAGAAGCAGGTAAAGAAGTATGGAAAAAGATTTACATCGATTTAAGAGAAGTCGTTTCTGGTACGCCCAATTCGTATAATTATCGATTGTATCTGCTTTCGACATTTGAAGGAGGAAATCCACGTGATATTCTAATAGACAACGTTAAAGTGGTGCATTATTAATGAAGAAAAATCTACTTACATTATTATCTATCTGTTTAGATTATCTAGTTTCTGCTGCTTCTTGGGGCGTTTTCTATTATTTCAGAAAAGTTTATATCGAAAAGGAAGATTTTCAAACCAACCCAACGTTTTTTGCCGGTATTCTCATTGTTCCTCTCATTTGGTTGACTATTTATTTTATGCAAGGCACCTATCACGATGTTCGACGAATGTATCGTTCACGAGCTTTGGTACTATCCTTTTTTGGCAGTGTTTTAGGGACGTTCCTGTTATTTTTCGTATTCTTATTAGATGATGAAATACAAGGGTATCAAAGTTACTATCGCTCTTTACTCATCCTCTTTGGCGTTCACTTTTTCCTTTTGGCTACGGTGCGATTTTTCCTTTCGAATTGGATTGTACGAAAAATTCATGATGGAAAGAACGGTTTTAGAACCTTGTTGATTGGAGGTAGTGAGAAGGCAGTTTCTATTTATAATGAGATTTTACAATTGCCCAAAGGAAACGGGAATCAATTTGTTGGTTTCGTCAATCTGAATGGCATTGACAAGCTTTTGGAAAATCAGATTCCGTATTTAGGACATGCTGATGATCTTGAAAAAATAATAGCTGAAAACGATTTGGACGAGGTTATTATTGCCATAGAAAGCACCGAGCATGAACGACTTCAAAGTATCATTACTCGAATAGACTCAGGTAACATACGTATTAAAATTTTGTCGGATATGTACGACTTGATTGCCGGTTCTGTGAAAATGACCAATATCTACGGCGCCTTATTGATGGAAGTCAATACAGACACTATGCCCGTTTGGCAGCGACTTACGAAAAGATTCCTGGATGTGTTATTCTCAACTATCGCAATTCTGATTTTACTACCTGTTTACATCTTTTTAGTGATAATGGTGAAGGTGGGTTCAAAAGGGCCAATTTTTTATCGGCAAGAACGAATTGGTCTAAATGGTAAATCGTTTAAAATCATCAAGTATAGAACAATGTTTGTTGGAGCTGAAAATGGAACACCTCAGCTATCTTCGGAGAATGACCCTAGAATTACGCCAAGCGGTAAAATCATGCGTAAAATGCGTTTGGATGAGTTTCCTCAGTTTTTCAATGTGTTACGTGGTGAAATGTCATTAGTAGGACCAAGACCAGAACGTCAGTTCTTTATCGATCAAATAAAAAAGGTTGAACCTCAGTTTCTACAATTAACGAAAGTAAGACCTGGAATTACCTCTTGGGGACAAGTAAAATTTGGTTACGCCGAAAATGTCGAGCAGATGTTGCAACGCATGAAATTCGACTTGTTATACATGAAAAACAGAAGTTTAGCGTTAGATTTTAAAATCATGCTGTATACCGTCATGATTATTTTCAAGGGATCTGGGAAGTAATCTATTTGATATTTAAAGCAAACATTTCTTTTCCTTCCAAACGTCCAACAAGCGTATCGCCAATCTGAACAGGTCCAACACCTCCAGGAGTTCCTGTAAAGATCAAATCACCCACTTTAAGTGTGTTGTATTGCGACAAATGAGCGATTAATTGATCTATTTTGAAAATCATGTCCGTACTGTTCCCTTTTTGAACCGTTTTACCATTCAAATCCAATTCGAAAGAAATGTTTTCTAAATTCATTTCGGATTTATTTATCCAAGTATGACCGACAGGAGCAGAGTTTTCCCACGATTTAGCCAATTCCCATGGCCATCCGTTCTTTTTACATTCCGATTGAAGATCTCTTGCTGTGAAATCAATTCCCAACCCGATTTCAGTATAATATTTGTGAGCAAATTCTTCCTGAATGTTCTTTCCCACGCGAGAAATACGAACCACAAGTTCACATTCATAATGCAAATTTTTAGTGAAATTCGGGAAATAGAAATCGTTTCCTTTTAGAACCGAAGTGTCTGGCTTCATAAAGAACAATGGATTCTGGGGAACTTCTGCGTTCATTTCCTTAGCATGCTCGCTGTAATTTCTTCCTATACAAAAGATTTTCATTTCTTAAATTTATTTTGAAGTTGATCAAGTTTGTTCTCTAGTTTTTCGGACTCGTTTTTTTTCGCTTTTTCGCGCTGAATACTTGCTTCCTTTTTTAGGCGATCTACCTCACCCTTTAAGATTTGCTTTGTGTGCAAAGGAAAGTCTGCATTTAGCATCCAACCATGATAACCAGGTTCATTTTTCATGATTTCTCTCACTGTTTTCCCACGGTTTTTACCAAAGTTATAGAGTACTTCGCCTTTTTTGTTTTTGGCCAATCTTCCTGCAAAATCAGCTCTATCAAAATCATGAGCGATGGTGAAATCTGAAAGAAAGTCCATGTCGGTTTTCAATTCAGTGTATTTTTCTAATTGTGCATTTAAAATTTCCCACGTTGCAGTGGTATCGGCCAGTGCTGAATGCGCATTCACTAATTCTTTGCCACAATAGAACTGATAAGCAGCGCTCAAGGTTCTTTGTTCCATTTTGTGGAAGATGTTTTGAACGTCGATAAACTTCGAAGCTGAGATGTCAAAATCAGGATCTACACGCAACATTTCTTCAACCAAAACTGGAACGTCAAATCGGTTAGAATTGTATCCGCCAAAATCACAACCTGCAATAAATGCCTTAACTTCCGTCGCAATTTCACCGAATGACGGTTCATTCACTA
>DDBE01000147.1:2680-7617 GCA_002332715.1 Flavobacteriales bacterium UBA2040 | reverse complement strand
ACCAGGATTCACTCGCTTTTCATACGTTTCTTGTTTGCCATCAGGATGAACCTTTAGAATGGCAATTTCGATTATACGGTCTTGCGTGATGTTGATGCCTGTCGTCTCTAGATCGAAAACGGCTAATGGTCGCTGTAATTGTATTTTCATGAATTGATTATTGAACACTAAAGTTAGAAATATTTTGGAATGGAGAAGGCAAGAAAAAAGGTCCAAACTCGAAAGAATGGACCTTTTTTAAAGGAATGATTTGTTTTATTCAGTAATAACTTCAACGTATTGGTACGCACGGTATTTCTTTCTGTTCTGAGCATCTTTTTGGTACGCTGGTCCTGAAACCGCTGATCCTTTAATTGTTACAACAATTTTCTCGTTGAAACGAGTGTTGGATTGGAAATACGTCATGATATCGTATTTGATATTCTCAGCACGTAGAGCACTCAATTTCTCGTTCGTTTCGTATGTTTTCGTTGGAACTGTTGAAGCGGAAGAGTATACGTTGATAGCAATAACCTTACGACCTTCTTTCATTTGTTTCTCAATTTCTTTTACGAATCTTTTGAAATCACCTTTTTTCGGATTGATCTTGTTACCGTTGTATTCAAAATAGTGCTTGTATCTTGGATTACTCCAATCTGTTTTGGTAATCGGATCAATGTTGGTAACGGTATCAATTGGTTTAATTGGCTTGATTGGTTTAATCGGATCAATAATTGGTTTTGTAGGATCTTTCGAATCAGCTACCACGGTATTGCCGCCATTATTAATCGATTTAATATCTAAAGTAATATCTCTAAAAATCTCGTAATATTTATCATCACAAGCCGTTTTTAGTTTTTCACGGTAGATTTCTCTTTTCCCACCGTCAAAGGTGTACACCAATTCGTATTCTTCACAAGGTTCCATTTGACTGAAGTAAACTTCGTCACGCAATCTTGGGAAAACTGTTCTTGAATTTTTATCCTTACAAGAAATACAATTAACAGTGATTGCTACATCCTCAGGAATAGGTTGATTATCAACAGTTTTAATCTGTCCTTTCAACACAGCTACATTGTTTAAGGTTTGAGTAGAGTTTTTAATCTCGTATATGTCTTTTTCACCTTCACCACCTTTTCTTAAAGAAGTTAAGAAACCTCTTAATCCATCAACAGTTGTCGTATAATAAATATCATCTCCAGTTGAGTTCAATGGATATCCCATGTTAATAGGAGCAGACCAGTTGTTGTTTTCATCACGACGTGTAACGAATACATCAAAATCACCCATGGAAAGAGGTCCATTACTTGAATAATACAAAGTTTTATTGTCTATTGCTACAAATGGTGCGTCTTCATCATATGGTGTATTTACAGATGGACCAAGATTAATCGGCTCACCCCATGACCCATCAGGGAGACGAACAACACGGTAAATGTCTCGTCCACCAAATCCGCCAGGTCGATCAGATGTGAAATACAAGTTTTGTCCATCAGTAGTCACATAACAATGCGGTTCCCAAT
Organism: Flavobacteriales bacterium UBA2040; assembly: GCA_002332715.1. Taxonomy (GTDB): domain Bacteria; phylum Bacteroidota; class Bacteroidia; order Flavobacteriales_D; family Crocinitomicaceae; genus UBA2040. The sequence goes on along the minus strand of DDBE01000147.1, from coordinate 6,115 downwards.
TATCTGTATTAATTCGCTTGTCATTCAAAAACTGAATCTCTTGAAAACGATTCGTTGTGAAATCTGAATAGTAAATATCTCCATTACCCGCTGTGTCTTGGAAAACGTAAATTCTTCGTTCATCGGCAGAAACGGCCATTATTGCTTCATTTCTTACTCCATCACAAAAATCTAAACGAAATGGATCGATCCAAGATCCGTCGAAATGAACATAACTTACGTATATATCTTCTGGATATTGGTTGAATCGTTTGTCTCTGCATTTATCCGTTGAATTATCTTCCCATGCTCTTTTCGAAGTAAAGTACAGTGCCGAACCGTCTAAAGAAACTACAGGATTGAATTCAGGTCGCTCAGAGTTGATGACTTTACCAACGTTTTCAACTAATGCATCTTTCGGATTGGACATTTCACGATAAGCTACTTCACACTGTTGTAATTTTAACTTTGCCGTTGGGATTAACTCAGAACCCTGATCAGAAGCAGTAATGAATTTGTTGTAATACTCAACAGCTTCAGGAATTTGCTCATTCAAATGGTAACATCTCGCTAAATAATAATAAGCATCAGTTGGTGCGCTTTTCTCTTTAGGGGAGTACATGTCAAAATTCTTCTTCACATCTTTCGCTGCTAACTTTAAATAAGGCATTGCCCCTTCAAAATCGGTATGCGAATCCAGCATCAAGAAACCTTTTCTATAATTATAGTTGGCACTATTAGGTTGAAAAGCCAAAAGTTTATCTGCGATGATTTCTGCGTAATAACTGAATCCTTCTTGTGTCAATACTGAACACTGAACAACTAATTTTTGCTCAGATTCTTTCTCAACCATATTCCGAATGTCTTTCTCGGTCAGTTCTTGCGAAAATGCTTGTCCAAAAGCAAGAGTCGCCATAATTAGAAATAAATAACGTATTACCATTTTTATTTGAATTAGCGAAGACGAACTGATCAATATGGACTATTCCTCTTCTTTATAAAGCCCTGTCCATATCGAACTGCTCCAAATAGTCGGCAACACGCTTTACGAACATTCCGCCCAATGCACCATCCACAACTCTATGATCATAAGAGTGCGATAAGAACATTTTGTGACGAATACCTATGAAATCTCCATCTGGAGTTTCAATAACAGCCGGCACTTTTCGAATTGCACCTAATGCCAGTATAGCTACTTGAGGCTGATTGATGATTGGCGTTCCCATAACATTCCCAAATGTTCCAACATTCGTTACTGTATAGGTTCCGCCTTGTATATCTTCTGGTTTCAATTTATTATCACGTGCATTGCGAGCCAAAGCATTGACTGCTTTTGCAATTCCAACTAAGTTGAGCTGGTCTGCGCTTTTAATAACTGGAACAATCAAGTTTCCAGAAGGCAAAGCGGTTGCCATTCCCAGATTTATGTCTCTTCTTTTGATGATAGTCGTACCGCTAACTGCAACGTTAACACCAGGGAAGTCTTTAATTGCTTTCACAACAGCTTCCATAAATATTGGTGTAAAGGTCAATTTCTCACCTTCTCGCTTTTCAAAACTATCTTTCGTTTTATTCCTCCAATTTACAATGTTGGTCACATCTGCCTCCACATACGAAGTAACATGTGGCGAAACATGTACGGACATCACCATATGTTCAGCGATGATTTTCCGCATACGGTCCATTTCCTCAATCTCATCACCAGGCATTGAAGGCACCATTGGCGCTTTTATATGCCCCATGGACGAACCAACAGCAGGCGATTGAGCAGCAGCAGCGGGATTTACTTCTTTTGTAGGAGCAGAAGATAAAGAACCACCAGACGCCCTAGTGTCTATGTAATAGAGGATATCCTTTTTCGTAACTCGGCTACCTTGCCCTGAACCTGGAATCGCTTCCAATTCAGGCATTGTAACTCCTTCTTTTTCGGCGATACTTCTCACAAGTGGAGAATAGAATTTACCTGAATCACCATGTTTCTCAGTTGAAACAGGAGATGATCTATTTACAGTCTCTGTAATTACCTCGATTTCACTGACGATTTTTTCGGCAGCTTTTTCAGTGGTTGTCGGAGCTTTCGTTGCTGGAGCACTCTCACCATCCGTTGCGATAATCGCTATAACATCCCCAACCTGCGCTACTTCGTCCCTTTCAAACAATTGTTTTATAAGTACACCTGCAGTTTCAGAGGGTAGTTCATTATCGACCTTATCGGTCGCAACTTCCACTAAAGGCTCATCAATTTCTACTGAATCACCAACGTTTTTCAACCAGTTTGTAATGGTTGCTTCCGTAACGCTTTCTCCCATCTTCGGGAGTCTAATTTCGATCTGTGCCATAATTGTTTAGCCCTGTCCTCTAGTTAATAACAAAAATATATGATTACTTCTTTGATAATTTGAGGGGTTTATCAAGTTTTCCCCAACATCTTTTTAATATCTTCAAATCTTGTTTCCAGCTATAATCTCTGGCATACAACAAATTTCTCTTCTCGGTTAATTTTTCATCTTGCTCTTTGTAGATATCATTCGGGGTTAGAATTCCGTATTTTATTTTAGGTAAAGGCTGACGGTTTTCTTTTAGTTCTTCGTGATATCCAACCATCGATTTGTCACCTAAAAATACTTTGAAGATGTTTTTAAACCATTGTAAACGATTCTGATATTTCCAAATGAGAATTGGTGAGGTTAACAAAAGCAGGAATGAGCTGATCAAATCAAATAGACGTTTGATTCGTTTGTTTTTTGGATCCTCAATTTTGTTAACCGGCATTAAATACAAATCTCCAGCAGTGTCGATAGAATTAGAACCAATAAGAAAATACGTTTCTGGTTGAGCGATTTTAAAGTCGAGTTTGTCGCCTTTCAAGGTTTTCATCCAATGAATAATTTTGTTGGCGGTGCAATCTTTAGCACAGAAAATAACTTCATCTATTTTGTTGATAAATACGATTTGGTCCAATTGGTCTATAGTTCCAATATGTCCAGCTGCTTTTTCATTAGTTGCAGTTACCTTATAAATGTGATCGATGTTTTTTAGTGTTTGTTTTAAAAGTTTTTCAACACGTGTAATCTCTTCCTCTTCACCAACAATCGCAAAACTTTTGTTTTTTGATTTTGATAAGCTGAACTTTTTACCAAAAAAGAAATGCATAAATATTCTTGAAATTAAAATATATGCATGAACCCATGAAGCTCCAAGAAGAATGAAAAGTCGAGAGAATTGCAAGTCTTTAGGCAGTAGGGCATACATTACCAAAAGTGCCAATGTTCCAAAAAGTATACCTTTAAGTGTGTTGATGAATTTAAACGGTTTGTCGTATAATCCTTGATGAAACATACTCAAAAGCCAAATCAAGGTATAGGCGGGTAGTGCTATTTCAAAGGTATAATTCGGAAAACTAATGTCTGACATTTTCCAATAATTGGTCAATGCAAACAATCCACCGTAAATAAA
>DDBE01000147.1:0-2336 GCA_002332715.1 Flavobacteriales bacterium UBA2040 | reverse complement strand
ATAAATGGCCGTGTATATTAGAAGGCTTAATAGCTTGGCGTTCTTTTGGGTAAAATGCTTTTTGGCAAAAATGACCATTGCCGTATAGAAAACCAATACATAGTTGACGCTACTTTTCTTTGTGCTTTCTCCTTTGTAATGAATTATCGATGTCTTCGGAAAATAATAATTCTTGTATCCTACTTTTTTAATTCGATACGACAAATCAATGTCTTCTCCATACATAAAGAAAGCTTCGTCGAGTAGACCAACTTTGTCGAGTGCTTCTTTTCGCATCATCATAAACGCTCCACTTAAAATATCCACCTCGTGCGTCTCATCTTCGTCCAAATAACCTAAATGGTACTGCCCGAAGGTTTTTGATTTTGGGAAAATTCGTGAAAAGCCAAATATTTTATAAAATGCCACATTTGGTGTAGGTAGTCCTCTTTTCGATTCTGGTAAAAAACGACCTTTGCCATCGACCATTTTTACACCCAATCCGCCAGCATCAGGATGTTCGTCCATGAATTCGACAATCTTTAAAAAAGTGTCCTCTTCTACAACTGTGTCTGGGTTTAGCAATAGAATATATTCGCCTTTGGCCAAGCGCATGGCTTGGTTATTTGCTTTTGAGAATCCTAAATTTTCTTGGTTGGCAATTAGCGTGAACTCTGGAAATTTTTGCTTAACCATTTCCACGGAACAATCGATGGAGAAATTGTCCACCACGAATACCTCTCCTGAAACTTTTTCCAGCGATTTTCGAACAGAGTTTAAACATTGCTCCAAAAAGAACTCAACGTTGTAATTAACAACGACAACACTTAATTTATATGAAAAGGATTCCGACAAGTCGTTTTAAAAATTTTATTTTAGAGCTATACAGCTGATTTCAACAGGCACATCCATGGGTAATTTAGAAACTTGAACAGTCTCTCTTGCTGGCGGGACCTCTGGAAAATAACTTGAGTATACTGCATTTACCTCGGCAAAATTGTCCATTGACTTCAAGAAGATGCTGCATTTTACGATATCCGTCATTTTAAATTCCGCAGATTGCACCAAAGAAACGATATTTTCCATCACTTGTTTTGTAGCTTCAGAAATCGAGTCCAAAACGAGTTCACCCGATTGTGGATTCAAAGGTATTTGACCACTTACGAAGAGGCTATCGTTCTTTACAATTGCTTGAGAATAAGGACCGATTGGTGCAGGAGCTCCAGGAATCGAAATTACTTTTTTCATGGGGTGTTGAAACTTTGTGCAAGTTTACTAATTTTAAGGCAAAAAGCAGTGAAAATCCTCCTAATAGACAACTTTGATTCTTTCACATTTAACTTATCCCATTATTTGGAAGGAATGGGTGCGGAGGTAGCAGTAATTCGGGAGAATGAGTGTTTAAACAATGAGGCAGACGCTTTTGATAAAGTTATAATTTCTCCTGGTTCAGGTTTACCTAAACAAAGATTAGGAATGATGGCTGTTTTGCAGGAGAACTTGAATAAAAAGCCAATTTTAGGTGTTTGTCTGGGTATGCAGGCATTAGTAGAAATCACGGGTGGAAAGATTTACAATCAAGAAATTGTTAAACATGGGCTTCAGGAAACGATTATTCGTGAAGGAGATTCCAAGTTGTTAAAAGGTATTTCGAACAATTTTGAAGTAGGTTTATATCATTCATGGGCTGTTGACATAGAGGGTGTTACCGAATGGAAAGTGACATCTAAATCACAAAGTAGAATTATTATGTCTATCGAGTCAAAAGAAAGACAACTTTGCGGCGTGCAATTTCATCCAGAAAGCATTATGACCTTAGAAGGTAAAAAGATACTCAAAAACTTTTTGGCGCAGTAATTGTAAATCTATAATTAAAAGTCTATTTTTAGACAGCCATAAACAAATAAATAAAATAGATTAAAATGAAAAAATTAATTGTATTAACGCTTGCTGTTATGTTTAACATAATGGCTTTTGCTCAATCTAGCATTGGGAAATGGGTAACCATTGATGATAAAACAAATAAGAAAAAGTCGATTGTAGAGTTGTACAAAGACGGCAACAAATTATTTGGTAAGATTATCTATTTGTATCCCAGAGAAGGCAGAGAACCGAATGCAAAGTGCGATAAATGCACTGATGATAGAAAAGGTGAACCTTTGGTTGGTCTTCAACTAGTTCGTGATTTAACTTGGAATGGCGGTGCTTGGGAAGGCGGTACAATTGTTGATCCAGAAACTGGAAAAATCTATACGTGCAAAATGTGGGTAGATTCTAAAGATCCAGACAAATTAAACGTTCGTGGGTACATCGGACCATTTTTCCGAACGCAGACTTGGGTGAAAGTAAAGTAATAC
>DDBE01000218.1:2593-10606 GCA_002332715.1 Flavobacteriales bacterium UBA2040 | reverse complement strand
TCGAGAAGTAGCGTGAACGTATTTGGAAGTAACTTCCTTGTTGTCCTCGTACTTTTCGGCTAAAGTTTTTGCAGTACACATCAAACGAAATGCTTCGAGCAGCACTTTTTTATCGGTTTTCAAATGTTTGGTTTTCTTTTTAGAAACAGCTGTTGCCATCGATTTATTGCTTTTTCACAAATATAGTGTTATTTAAAAAAAAAAAACCGTAGAGAAAAGCACGTAAACACTGTTTTATAGCCGCTAATTACACTTATTTTCACTAAAGTTGGTGGAAATGTGGTTTTTCTGTGTTTTAATTGTGACCAATCTACTTGTTTCAGATAACCATTTTGTTTGCCTTGCAATTACCTTCGAATTTACACTAGAAATATGCCCGAAGTTTTTCTCGTTTCGCTTTGAGACTGAGGACGACTTCTTTTTGTCGAATCATAAGGAAAATGTATTTCCACTTGTAGCCGATGTGGCGCAAATAACGGTGAAAGAAATAAGCAAATAAACCGCCAAGGGGCATCATTACGAAATAAATCACTTTTTGCCAAAACATTAAATCGAAGGCATTTCCTACAAAATGAGTGAATAATCCAAAGAATAGTGGATATAGAACCAAGCCCAAAAGCACGGCCAAGGGCGCATAATACTCGATATCTTTTGTCAATTTAGGAATAAGAAAATCAATGAAATAAAACTGAATAGCATTGTGAATCATTCCAAAAATAAAAAAAGGCACACCTATGAGTACGAAAATTATAGAAAAGAATAATTGACGGAAAAACATGGTAGATCGGAATCGACGGTCGAGGAAATCTGTTTGAATTTTCAACTTATCATTCTCCCATTCAATAGCATCGACTACATGCCTAACTTCCTCAATTTTCCATGCTTCTGTAACCTTAAAATCATCCATGCGATTTCGAATTCTCTTCAACAAATCGATTTCACTATTGGCATTTTCCGCTCCTTCTTTTGTATAACGAGATTGAAGTATATCGGCAATACGATCTATCAATTCCTGTTCTTCTTTTGTATTGGAATTCACTAATAATTGCTCCAAACGAATCCTAAATTGCTCCGTCATTTTTCGGACACCTTTCCCAGAATTACCCATGTATTCAGGAAGAAAATCAGTTGTTGCTAGGGTTTCACCAACATCCACCAAAACCCGACTTCTAAACTTTTCAGCTTGTGTGTAATTCAATCCCATGGGCAGAACTTTCACGCCCAATTGCCCATTATTCTGCTTCTCCGCCTCTAGGGCAATTCGAGCAGTTCCTGATTTCAAATCACGCATAAGCCTTTCTTGATAGCTGGATCCCTCTGGAAAAATAACCAACGTTTTACCTTCTTGAAGAATGTCGTAGCAAGCTTGAAAACTATCTTGATTGGACACGCCTTCTGTCTTCCCTTCTCCCATTCTATTGATTGGAATCATATTCAAGGAACTCAGAATTTTCATCTTAATCTTACTATTGAATAAAGTCCCCTTAGCCATAAAATGAATGGGCCTAGGACAAATGTGGCCGATCATCCAGGCATCCATTAATGTATTCGGATGATTAGCGATAATAATTAAAGGTTCATCAAGTGGAATGTTTTTTTTATTCTTCACCTTGATTTCCCGATAATACAATCGAATCCCAAGTCCTACCAATAATTTTATAAAGCGATAAAGCATATTCTAGGCGAAAATACAGATTTTAGAAGATTTTAGCTTGCATATTTTGGTGCGAGGCAAAGAAAGGATAAATTCGCAAGATGATTAATTTTCCAGTAGCCTATTTGAACAGTAACGATGGAAGCGGACTTCTCGCTTTTGGTGATGGTAAGCGTATTTCTGCGATGACCGGAATGGCTCTTCATGATTTAGATTTGTTCATTGAATACCACAAGAAAAAATTCATTTTTGGCTATTTAGGATATGATTTAAAAAACGAACTTGAAGATTTAAACTCTAAAAATTTAGACAACAAGGAGTTTCCTGATTTATTTTTCTGGGTACCCAAATACGTTGTAAAATTGCAAGGCGAACACTTTGAATTTGTACAAGGCGATAAGACTAAAGAGAGTTTTGAATTTCTCAATTATTTCTTGGAGGAAGAAACCGACCAAAATTTTCACTCTTACAAGCTTGACTTTCAGCCCACAACTTTAAAAGAAAAATACTTAGAGAACGTCATCAAACTAAAGGAAGTCATACAACAAGGCGACATTTACGAAATCAATTATTGTCAAGAATTTTTAGCCGAAAATGTAGATATCAACTTTAGTTTAGATACTTATTTTAAGTTGAACAATATTACAAAAGCGCCCTTTTCAAGTTATGTGCAGTTCGACGAGTACACCATTTTTTGTGGATCACCTGAACGCTACATTAAAAGAGAAGGTGACAAATTACTATCTCAACCTATAAAAGGAACAGCCAAACGAAATCCGGACAAAGAACAAGATGAACTACTGAAGGAACAATTAAAAACTGACCCAAAAGAGCGGGCGGAAAATGTTATGATTGTTGATTTGGTGCGTAATGATTTGTCAAAAATTGCCACTAAGAATAGCGTGGTGGTCGATGAATTATGTGGCATTTATAGCTTTAAAACAGTGCATCAGATGGTGTCAACTGTTAGTTGTGAATTAAAAGAGAAAACCAGTTTCACAGATGTTCTTCGCGCAACTTTCCCAATGGGCTCCATGACTGGAGCTCCTAAAGTTAGTGCGATGGAATTAATTGAAGAATTCGAAAATTTTAAACGCGGTATTTACTCAGGATCAATTGGCTACATTGACCCAGAAGGGGATTTTGATTTTAATGTAGTCATTCGTTCTTTGTTCTACAACAAAAAGAAAAAAATGATGACTTGTGATGTAGGTGGGGCCATTACAATTCAATCTGATCCAGAAAAGGAGTATGAAGAATGCTTAACAAAGGTCCAAAAAATCCTAAACGGAATGAATGAATAATTCTGGAATCCATATTCCTCATGAGCTTAAACCATCATCGGTTAAAACGATTTTTATAGCCATTAGTGGCGGTGTCGATTCGGCTGTTTTATTAGACGTTTTCTCGAAGAATTATTCAAATATTCATTTGCTGCATGTCAATTATCATCTGCGTGGTGAAGATTCAAATGCAGATGAACAATTGATTCGAAACCTAGCAGCAAAATACACCATTTCCATTTCAGTTCTTGATTTCAACATGGATAAACATCTGTCAGACAACGGTGGAAATCTTCAAAATGAAGCACGGAAAATTCGATACGATTTCTTTTCCCAGCATGTTTCTGCCGAAGACATATTCATGACAGCGCATCATTTGGACGATCAAATGGAGACGTTTTTCATGCATTTGACACGGAAGTCAGGTATCGTTGGTCTGAGTTGTATGGCAGAGAAAAACGGGAATCATTGGCGACCTTTGCTTAGTTTTCGAAAATCTGACTTATATAGATATGCCGAAGAAAATCAGCTGGAATTCCGAGAGGATCGAAGTAATAAAGAGAATAAATATTTAAGAAATCGTTGGCGTAACGAATGGATTCCGATGATGGAAAAAGCGAATACTCAGTTGGCGGAAAGCATTCAAATCTTGGTGAAAGCCTTTCAAAAGGAGCGTGATTTACTTGAAAAAGAAAATGAAAGTACGATTAATTCCATCCGGAAATCTAGTGTTTGGACTTTCGATTCCTTCGACAAAACGAATGAGGAAGGAAGATATCTCATCGCGAAAAAGCTGGGGCTTCGGGCTTCTGAGTTTGAAGAATTAAGTGCGCTTCGCAATGCTGATAAATCGAAAAAACTGGAAGTAAACCGTGAGAAATTAGTCATTTGGAACGACCGAGATTCCTTTATTTTTTCAAAAGAAAAGGCAATGGAAATACCTGAATTGATTGTTGAATCGATTGTGCAACTGCCTGAAAGTTTTGATAAAAAGAGTATTTATCTTGATTCGGATAAGATTAGTGGCAAATTACGAATCCGAAAATGGTGCAATGGCGATCGGATTTTTCCGGTTGGAATGGAAGGTTCGCAGTTGGTTTCTGATATTATTAAAGATGGGAAAATTTCGGCTCAGGATAAGGCTCAGGTTCTTGTGGTTGAGGATGATGAAGAGATTGTGTGGGTTATTGGTTTGAAGATTGGGGGGAGGAAAATTGCGTCGATGGGAAATGCAAAGATAACTAAAGCCACTATTTTTGGGCACATTACAAATCTCAGGGACTAAAAACTTAGTCTTTGCGAATTCGCGAATTTTCGAATTTTCGAATTTTCGAATTGACTTTATGTTCACCAAAACCCACCCCAATTCCCCAACTCAATCCTCATCAAAATAATCCTCCAAAACATCATACAACCTCGGATGCTGCTTCTTAAACAACTCCGGTCTTTCCTTAAACGATTCCACCGTCACAGCAAAAAACTCCGCATAATTCGTTCCTCCATACGGATTGATTTTACTCTTCCCTTTTTTAATCTTAGCAATTTCAATTTCGGCTAATTGCATCCAAATTTTCTCGTCGTCGTCATCCATATCATGGGGCAAGCCATCAATTTCACCATCTTGTTTATCGATCAAATGTGCAAACTCATGAACACCCACATTCATCTTATCGGTTTTGTTACCAAATCCACGTCCTAGCGCTCGAAGTGACAAAATCATAGTGGTGTCAATCAAACCACCATGGTGAACTTGTCCTTGTTTATTACCTGAACGATCTACCGTTCCATCTTCATGATAATTCTCTGAATAAACCAAAACCTCGGTCAAATCCCCATAGTTCCAATACGATAATCCCCAATACGCAATCACAGCCGACGAAGCAACGAAAAAACACGTTTCTTTCTCGGGCTTTTCTCTTCCCGTTTCCGTTATCCGAATCTCAGAAAGGAAAAGTCCAATTCTATCTTCGAACGTCCTACGGTCTGTATTCTTCAACTTCTTATAGAAGGGAATATTCCTTTCGAACCAAAATCTATCATTTAAATTAAGAATGACCCTTGGCTTTTTGTCGGACATATTCGCAGTCTGTTTACGCCATATCCACAAAGCGATGGTAACACCAACAATCGTAACGAATCCCACAAATTTAGCGAGACCAATTTGGTCGTTAAGAATAAGTAACGGAATGCTGCCCAACAATAGAACAAACAGGATAACCCAAGGACCGAAGCGTTTTATCATGATACAATTTTACAAAAAAAAGTCCCGAACCGTTAGATTCAAGACTCTTTGTCAATCGTTTTATATTATTTCTTTTTTTCTTTGATCCACTTTTCGCTTCTCATTTCACCAAGTACATTTACGACTTTCGTTCTAGCGTAATCTTCCGCTGCCATAGCCATCTGCTCTTTGGTGTCCCGTCTAACTAAAACGCCAGAACTGCCAGGATTTTTTACTTCTATGTAAAATCCATCCTTAAGCTTCGCTGGTTTTGTTGCTGGTCTACCCATTTTATATTTATTATCTAATTATTAAAAAATCAACCCTAATATAACATATAATACGCAATTTTAGTTCAGATTTAATATTTATTGTGAGAATTACCCGCTTTCAGTTATTTCTACCTCAACCGCTTTCTGGCGCTCTCCTGAACGGTATAAGTCGTTTTTGTTTCTTCAATATTCATTCTTACCAAGTTCCAAGACACAAACAAAGCCAACCAATGGTCCACCCGTTTCATCGGTAAATTCGACTTTCGATACAGTTGACTCAAAGTGATTTCATCCACTTCATTAAACAAACGTAGCAACTCCAATTCCTCTTCACCAAAAGATTCTGGACGAGCTGTTTCCCTTTCTTGATGTTGCCAAACACGATAAAGAATTTTATTCACCAAAATGGTATGGTCATCCTTTCTCAAATACGATTTCCATCGACCATCTTCATCATAAGCTTTATACGGTCTTTTAGTATTTCCTTCTACGACAATTTCTAGCACTTGACGAAAACCTTCCTGATGAACTGTACTTTTAAATGCAATTTTTGGGGTGCAATACAATTCCGCGGCTCCCTCAATCATATGGTATTCTTCCTCCGGATTACAACCCGTAATTTTACCATTGTCCTTAACACCGATAAACAATCTACCTCCATCCGTATTTCCAAAAGCAGCCAAAGTTCTGGCTATTTTTTTCTGATCATCAATTTCAAATTTAAAATCTTGCGTTTGATGCTCGCCTTGTGAAATGTACTTTAATAGTACGGACATTTTAAAATGGTTTTACTTTGTAAGAACTGGTAGAATAGGAATTCCCATCGTACAAGACGGATTTTGCAAATTCAAGATTTGCGAAAGCGTTGGAACAATATCAATAATCTCAATGCGGTCGTACACTTGCTTTTTGCCGATGTTTTTTCCGTACCATAACAAAGGTACATGCGTATCATAATTATAAGCCGAACCGTGACTCGTGCCTTTTCGCGAAGTTTCTGTATCCGCTGATTTGGATAAATAACCCGATTCCAAAACAAATATTACATTACCACTTCTTTTGGGATCAAAACCATTGCGAATCATTTCCGTCAAACCATCCGCTCCATTTGAACGATGCATGTCTTTCGTGGTATAAACATATTTTACACCTTCCCATTTACTAATTTGATGTGCTGTAAACATTTCGATTTCATCTTTGTCCACACCAATAAACTCCATCAATTCATCATTCAAATAAATCTGATCATTCTCTTCTTTTAGCAAGAAATCAGCTCCGAATTTGTTTACGATTGCTTCACTTAAATCAATCAATTTTTCATCGAGAAAAGCATATCCCCCTGGAAGTTTATTGTCAATCAACCATTGCGGAACGGGCACTACAGCATGATCCGCCGTCAAGAAAATCACAAAATCATTACCAACTTGTTTCTTCAAAGCTTTCATCAAACGTTCAATTTCCAAATCAAGTCGCAAATACATATCCTCCATTTCAACAGCAAAGGGTCCAAATGCATGACCAGCAATATCAGGAGTTGAATAGCTAATCGCTAAAAAATCAGTTTGATCGTCCTTACCTAAATTTTCATTCCTCAAACAAGAAAGGGCGAAATCCGTAAGAAAAGAATTTGCCATTGGAGTTGTTGTGAAATAGCTAAATGGTCCAACTGAATCTGTAATCTGCTCAAAATTATACGGAAAAGTAGGTGTCGTTTTACCTCTGAAAATCATTTCGTATGGAGAATCATCTGGTCCGCTCGCCGTATAAGTTTCAATTGGATACATAGTGTTCCATGTTGTTTTCATCGCGTTAGCAGGATAGCCCATTTGATTAAAATCCTTCACATACTGTGGCAATTCATTCATGTAAAACTCACTTGTTATCATTCGCCCCGTCATATAATCGTACCAATACGAACCGTCGCTCAAGTGACCTCCAGGTAGAATGGCACCGCGATCTTTTATTGAAATGGAAATCACTTTCGAATTAGAATAGGTCGCTTTTAACTGATCCGTTATCGTCATACATTTCAAATAATGCGGCGAACGAATCCCATAACTGGATTCAGTTCCAACGGAAAAATAATTGGAATCCGTCACGCAGTTTACCGATGCACCCGCTTCTCTATCGTACCAAGAATTACTTATGATTCCACTTTCGCTCGGCGTTGAACCAGTATATATCGAAGCATGTCCTGGACCAGTGTATGTGGGAACATAATTGTATTGTGCATTTCGACAATTCGTTCCTTTGTTCATCAATTTCAGAAATCCACCTTTGGAAAAACGAGATTCAAAACGGTATAAATAATCGACCATCATCTGATCGACAACCACCCCAACGACCAATTTTGGCGCTGCATTCTTCTGAGAAAACCCAAGGTGTGCTATTAAAACAAAAGATAGAAAAAGTACTGATTTTAACATGGTGATAAAGTTAGAAATATTCCTTAAGAATTACTTTCATGGTGACATTGACTTTTGAAGTTAACGTTGACAAATTATGGCAAAATCATCAACGGTCAACGGTCAATAGTCCTTTAAACTCTTTTAAGTCCAACTCTCTTCCTCGCCACATCAATCT
>DDBE01000218.1:0-2282 GCA_002332715.1 Flavobacteriales bacterium UBA2040 | reverse complement strand
TCGGCCAATTGCGATTTGTGTATCAATCCATTTTCTTTGATTCCTATATTGACAAAAGCTCCAAAAGCCGTGACATTCGTTATAATTCCGGGCAATAACATTCCTTCTACCAAATCCTCAATTTTCGAAATTCGGTTGTCGAATTCTAATACTTTGGCTTGTTTTCTAGGATCGCGACCTGGTTTTTTCAATTCTGAAACAATATCGTCAAAGGTAAATCCATCAATCTCTGGGAAATCTGCCTTTTTTAAGGAATTCAGCATTTTCTCGTTTCCGATTAATTCACTCAATTCTAATTTCATTTGTTTGGCAATTTTCTCTACAGATTTGTACGATTCCGGATGCACCGAACTATTGTCTAACGGATGTTCACCTTTTCGAACGCGAAGAAATCCTGCTGCTTGTTCGTAGGCTTTGTCGCCCATTCGAGCCACCTCTTTCAAGCTTTTCCGGGAAGTAAACGGACCATTTTCAGAACGATGTTTGACCATGTTTTCCGCCAATCCAGGACCTAATCCGGAAACATACGCTAATAAATAAGGTGAAGCCGTATTGACATCTACCCCGACCGAATTCACACAAGAAATAACCACATCATCCAAAGCGGTTTTTAGCAAAGTTTGATTTACTTCATGTTGATACGAACCAACTCCCAAAGATTTCGGGTCGATTTTCACCAATTCAGCCAAAGGATCCATCAATCGTCGACCAATGGAAACAGCACCACGCACGGTAACATCATAATCCGGAAATTCTTTTCGAGCAATTGAACTCGCCGAATAAATCGACGCACCATCTTCGCGAACTACGAACACATCCAAATCTCTGTCGAAGCGAATGCGTTTGATTAAACTTTCTGTTTCACGACCAGCCGTTCCATCACCAATAGCAATCGCTTCGACTTTGTAAGCCTGAACCAACTGCGCGATTTTGCTCTGTGCCGGTCCAGATTCTTTCTGTGGAGGATGCGGAAATATCGTCGTATTGGTCAACAACTTTCCGTATTGGTCCACAACGACAACCTTACAACCCGCTCTAAATCCTGGGTCGATGGCTAAAATACGTTTCGATCCCAAAGGCGGAGCGAGAAGCAATTGTCGCAAATTTCCTGTAAATATTTTCAACGCTTCTTTGTCTGCTTTTTCTTTCGCTTCGTTCAATACTTCGTTCTCAATCGACGAACTCAACATTCGCTGATACGATTCTTTACAAGCAAGCGCAACCTGATCGGCACATTCATCCTGACCTTTCATGAAAAATCGTTCGATGGTATGAATCACATCTTCCGATGAAACGGCAATCTTCATCTTCAGCATGCCTTCTTTGTCTGCTCGAGAAATCGCTAAAAAACGATGTGACGCACACCTATATAATGGTTCAGAAAAGTCGAAATAATCTTTATAGGTCTGCGCCTCTTCCGATTTCCCTTTCACCAATTTACTTTGCAACTGCCCTTTTCTGCGGTAAAAATCGCGCAAACGATCACGTAAACTGGCATTTTCATTTATCCATTCTGCAATAATATCACGCGCTCCAGCCAAAGCCATGTCTTCGTCAATAATTTCACCACGAACAAATCGCTCGGCCATTTGCCACGGATCTCCGCCTCGTTGAGACATAATCATTTTCGCCAATGGTTCCAATCCAGCTTTTATTGCTTTATCACCTTTCGTCTGACGTTTCTGTTTATACGGCAAATACAAATCCTCCAATTTCTGCACATCAAAGCAATTCTCAATTTTCTGTTTCAACTGATCGTCGAGTTTTCCTTGTTCCTCAATCGCATTCAAAATCGTTTGTTGACGCGACAAAAGATCATCGTACTGTTTCGCCAAATCTCGAATATCACCAATTTCAACCTCATCCAATCCGCTGGTCATTTCTTTACGATAACGAGCAATAAAAGGAACTGTCGCTTTTTCGCCGAATAACTTCAAAGTGTTTACAATAGATTTCTCTTGAACTGAAAGTTGATTTTTTATGTATTCGAGTTGGGTCATTTTCTATTTGAAATTTTGAGGAGTAAAAATAGTTATTCGTTTGGAATTGACGCTTCGCTTTTGGAAGGAAGGACTGTTAGTAAGCTCACTTAAAAACTAAAGGACTAATTTCTCACAGTCTTGAGTCTTTAAACGAAGCGGGGCCTTAAGCCTTGAATCCTCAGTCTAAGAGCGAAGTGATCCTCCGTCCAAAATCGGTCCGGAATTTGAATGTAACGATATCCAAATCAAATCGTTTAAATAAGTATGATGAAAAAAAATTCAATATCGATAGTTGCTTTG
>DDBE01000093.1:3113-3233 GCA_002332715.1 Flavobacteriales bacterium UBA2040 | reverse complement strand
TTAGCAGAATTGATTTCATACAAACCGCTTTCAATAGTCTTCATTGATAATTCGACAATCAAGTTCTCTGTTAAACCAACTGGATCTTCTTTAGATGCTTTTACATCATCCAAATAGAAT
>DDBE01000093.1:2461-2729 GCA_002332715.1 Flavobacteriales bacterium UBA2040 | reverse complement strand
AATCCAGTCAGCATCTTCTTGAATGACGTAACCAAGGGTATCTGTAAAACTTGCTTCTAAATTGTCTGTTGTGGAAACTAAAACTAAATAGGTCTCTGGATACGATGCGTCATGCGATTTCGCTCTCCACTCAAAAGCATTTCCATATGCGCCCAAGACAATAGGAGGGGTGATCAACCAGCGATTTGCGGTTCCAACGGGAGAAAAATAAGAGGTTGAACTCGCAGTTAAGTTTGTCGTATCATCTGGGTCTATTTTAGAAATATAA
>DDBE01000093.1:0-2200 GCA_002332715.1 Flavobacteriales bacterium UBA2040 | reverse complement strand
ATATAACCTGCTGTATATTCTGACACAGAGGCATCAGGTGTTTGTCCATCTATATCTCGAATCTCCCATGTTATAGGAATTTCCGATTGAAAATCTTCAAATAAAACTGTGGTTTGACTTATAGAGATACTCGAACTAAAAAGTAGAACGGCAAAAAGTGATTTGTGCATATTTTTTAATTTCATAAAAGACAAAAATAAAGAAAGCGTAGGTTAATGAACTAGATTGATGACGATTTCCTTGAATTCTTGGTAAAATTCGTCAAATTTCAAGAGCCTAGCCTCTAAAAAAGCATAAATCTCTTCGTGCGATTCGGTGTTATAATAATTAAGCTTATCGGTCGACCACTGAATGCGATAAAAACGTTGACCATTGGGCAAGTAACAATCGGGATTCCACACTGCCTCAACTTCCATGGTCGATTCCATTACTTTTTTCATTTCGTGCAACTGTTCCCATACAATATCTATGATTTCAAAATCTTTGAATTGAACGTCAAAATTGACTGCCACAATTTTTTTGTCGACTTCTAAACGGATGAAAATCGATTTCACATCGGAAGGGTAGTTCAACCAGTTGATTCCACGGCCGTTGCAGGATTTATGGATGCGCATTCGTTTTCGGAATGTATTCCAAAAGTCTTGATTGAACTCTTTTTGGGCTTCTTTGCTTAACACCGTTCGAAATTAATAATTAACAATGGACAATTAGATATGGAATAATAATAAGGAATAATTGGCAATTAATAATAGATAAAAAGCTTAATTTTGTGGGAAAATTAGAATAGTGGAAGAGTATTACTGGCAGATTGTTGAAAGTATAATTGTTATTGGGATTGTACTTGCGTTGAGATTAATTTACAGAAAATCTAGTCGCAAAATGTCCAAAGCTCTGCATGTTAATCCTGACAGAAGACGTGCAATTACAAGCATGGTAAATACGTCTCTCACGATTCTCGCGATTATTGCCATTATTGCCATTTGGAGTATTGATACAAAGGAATTATTGTTCTTTCTTACCTCTTTGTTGACCGCTCTTGGGATTGCTTTTCTTGCACAATGGTCAATTTTATCTAACATTACAGCTAGTTTGATTCTGTTTTTTAAACATCCCTTGCGAATTGGAGAACCGATTAAAGTACTAGACAAAGATTTCCCAATAGAAGGTAAAGTCTTGAAAATCTCTTTGATTTTTATGCATATTCAATTGGACAATGGTGAACACATTACGATTCCTAACAATATTGTTTTGAATAAGATGATCTCGGTAAAGTTGGAGGATTGAAGGATTGGCTGATTGCTGATTGGCGGATAGCTGATTTCTTAATTCTTGCCTCTAATTTCATACTTGGCAAGTGTAACTTTGGTTTCACAGCTATATTTTGATTAATTGTACATTTGAATTTTAAAATAGAAAATAACATGAAGATTTATTCATTCCTTGTCCTGTTTGTAATAGCCTTGAGTTCTTGTGCTCAGAATCCTAGTGGAGAAAAAGGTGCAGCCACGGTTGTCAATCTTTCGCAAGAGGACTTTAAGAAAAACTACGAAAAAGTAGATGGTCTGCAACTCTTGGATGTGCGCACTGCACCCGAAATTGCAGCTGGCAAAATAGGGGAGGCCAATGTTTTGGATGTTTTTGATCCAGAATTCACTGAAAAAATTGCTGGATTAAACTTCGATAAATCAAAACCAGTAGTTATTTATTGCAAATCAGGTGGGCGTTCGTCCAGAGCTGCTCAGATTTTTATTGAACAAGGATTCAAAGAGGTTTACAATTTAACGGGTGGTTATACTTCGTATTAATTACTGATTAAGGATTTCACATTACTGCCCCACATGTCTTTTGATCACGAACAATTGTCCATATTACGCAAAACACCAGTGTTGAAGAATTAAACAAAATGCAAGCTGCAGCGATAAAAGCGGGAATAAAATGGAATAAACCGCATTTGGAGATTGGATGAGACTGGGAAAGCTGTGGATTTTTGATCACATTGAGATTGAGATTGAGATTGACTTTGATCGTTGAGGTGAACAAATTTGAACTTGTCAAGAGTCTATAGTCTTCGAAAGTCAATGGTCAACAGTCTACGAAAATTGAGGATTTGGTGTAAACTGGATTCTCGTTTTTGTTTAGATGGCTTTGATGCAAGAAGAGGGTGTTTTAAACAGATGGATCAGTGCAAGCTGTATAATGT
>DDBE01000085.1:7590-17049 GCA_002332715.1 Flavobacteriales bacterium UBA2040 | reverse complement strand
AGTTGTGCTGCCCCGAGTGGATGTAGATTTATTCGTAAACAAGGGTAGAACAGATTTTGACCTTGCTCTGAATCAAAACCCAGATAAAAAGAAAGCGGAAGTGGAATTGTTGTTCGAGAACAATCTATTGAAGCACGATTATTCAAAGGCGGTAGATTCAGAATTGAAATTCGCTCCATATTGGGATCATTTTTCTAAGAATTGGTTTATGGCAGACTTGGATAGGGACGGACAAGAGGAATTGATTTTTAGCGGTAAGCCTCTTGTTTCAAATGAAAAAGAACAGTTTTCACTATTTGTAAAGTATGGCCGTGTTTGGAAAGAAGTATTTTGGGATGATGGTTATCTCATGGCATACAAAATTCACCCAAATACAGGCGAGATAATTCTATATCACCACAGGTATCCTTGTTGTCAGCAATTCACACATTTAGTGCAAAGAGTGCGCTGGATGCGCAACAAAATTAGATTCACAAAACGATATTTTATTGCAAGAGATACTGGAATTAAGGGTCAGCTTTTCCCCAAAAAGTCAAAGTATCCAAAGAGTTATGTTCGTTTGAAAAAAGCGAAAGTTTTGTATTGGTCGAAGGGAAAAATTAAAAACGACGCCTCTATTTTTGCAAAAACGAATTCAATCATTCATTATCCTAAAAATTCGTACTACCAGGTGCTAGCTCGAGAAAATGGATGGAGTTATGTGATGATGGTGTCTCCACCAAAATTAGAGGAAAGTCCAGTTGCCAATCCGCACAATTTACAGGACGCTCGCTACTATGGCTGGCTGAAAGATTAAACTGTACTGTCGATTGCTTTTCGCACGGAACCATACTTTTTCAACAATGCCTCAGCTTCTTCGTAAGTACATTCCAATCCAGATTGAACCATCTTTGCTCCACGATCTAACAATTTGTCATTGCTCAATTGCATGTCCACCATTTTGTTTCCTTTGACATGCCCCAGCTGAATCATTAAGGAAGTTGAAATCATGTTCAAAACCAATTTTTGCGCAGTTCCAGATTTCATGCGTGTGCTGCCGGTCACAAATTCTGGTCCAACAACAGGTACAATGGGATGGTCAGGCACAATAGATAAAGGAGATTCAGGGTTACAAGTGATCCCTGCCGTTAGAATATTGTGGTCTTTACAAGCGCGAAGTGCTCCAATAACATAAGGTGTGGTGCCAGAAGCTGCAATACCAACGACAGTATCCAAATCTGTAATTTCTGCGTCCATTAAATCATTCCAGCCTTGTTTTTTATCGTCCTCAGCAAATTCCACTGCTCGCCTGATTGCTTGATCACCACCTGCTATAAGACCTACGATCACATTTTCAGAAACACCAAAAGTAGGAGGACACTCACTGGCGTCTACTACTCCTAAGCGTCCGCTAGTGCCAGCGCCCATGTAAAACAATCGTCCACCTTTGCACATTTTCTTTGCACATGCAGTTACAAAAGCTTCTATTTCAGGAATACATTCTCGAACGGCTTGGGCCACCTTATGATCTTCTCGATTGATGTTTTGGAGAAGTTCAAATACTGTCATTTTTTCCAAATCGTTGTAGTTCGAACTGGATTCTGTTATTCTTTCCATGGTTACACTAAGTATGCTTCATATTCGCCATTTTTGGCTTTTATCTCAACCCGTTCCTTTAGTGTGGTAGATAGACTTAATCCTACAAAGTCAGCTTTGATTGGATAGCGCCTGTGTTTTCGGTCGACCATCGCTACTGTTGCTATTGCCATGGTAGGTTGTTCTAGTATCTTAACCAATGCATATTGCATGGTTTTACCCGAATTCAAAACGTCGTCACATAGAAGAATATAACCGTCTTTGAGTTCTTTCTCATCTATAGATAATTCAATTTTATCCTCCCAGGGAGTAGCTTTGTTTACCTTTATTTCAAAGACAATAACTTCTTGTTTTCCATTTGATTGAATTAATTCAGCCAATTCCTTTGCCATTAAAATTCCATTTCCGACAATTCCTCCCAAATAGATTTTTTTCAAATCGTAGGTCGATTCGAGAATCTGATGCGCAATACGAACCAATTTTTGATGAATCTCTTGAGAATTAAGGATGAGTTGCATGAGATAAAACGTCTTTAAACAAATATACTCAAAGAGTGATTCGAAAATTGGTTCTGTGTAAAACTTTAAATAATGTCGATTACTATTAGGGCAATTCAGCTAAGTTTTCCTTTGCCCATTTGTTGGTCTCGTCGATTTTTAGTATTTGAATATACACGTTTCGGGCAGATGTATAGTCTTTGTTTAAATGCAATTCATAAGCTTTGTTGATCAAAGACTCTATTCGGATGAGCTTTAAATTGTACTGAGCCGCCACATTGTCCGGTGAAATTTTTAATGCTTTTTTATAATGTATTTTAGCTTCTTTTATTTTTCCTTCCTTAATATGTCTATAACCTTTAAAGGTATGCCATTCGGATGAATAAGGATTAAAAAGTAAAGAAACGAAGCTGACGCTGAAAAATAGGGCTTGGGTGAAATAAAAAATCCATTTGATTCCTTGTGTTAAAGCTACAACAATCCCAAAAACTAATCCCGACAAAATAGAAAAAACAGCTATTTTATAATCGTTTTGAATAATTTGTTCAGCACATAAAAACAAGACAACTCCAACAAAAAACCAAGGTGAAGCACGTAACCAAGGATTCTTCCAAACTATTTTTTTCGAAAGTAAGATGTAGCCCAAAAGTCCAAAGTTCACTCCTGTAAGTCCAACGCCAGGATCACCTGAAAAAGCCAATTCAGCGCATGACGTTATAATGGAACTACCCAGGCCAAAGAAAAGCAAGAACCATGTTCCATTCTTTTTTTCAACTATTCGCCCAATAAAAACAAAGAATAAAATATTGCAAATAAAAAGAGTGAAATTATTCTGTAGAAAAGAGTTTGCGATAACTCCCCAAAATTGGCCATCGTATATATCTTTAGCATACGGTGCGCCGTATTTTACAAGAATTGAATCGGGAATTTCAAGTGTTGAAGACTGATAACTCATCCCAATATAGGCGAGTAGGACAAATGCACCAATGATATAGGTCCAAATAACTTTAGTTTTCGTCGTAGTTGAATTCATTACTATTTTTTCTCCGCCTTCCTTCTTTTAGTTTCTTGAAGAATTAAAGATAACTCTCTGCTGGTTTGTCCCGCAACAGATGTGTTTTCATCGGCGCGACGCAACAGATAAGGCATTACCTCGGAAATTGGTCCGTACGGTACGTATTTGGCAACGTTGTAATTGGCATGGGCTAGATTATACGTGATATGATCTGACATTCCCAACAATTGAGCAAAATATGCTCTTGGGTCATCGTGAGTAATTCCTTTTTCTTGCATCAATTGAGTTAGGAGTGCATTGCTTTCCTCGTTGTGAGAACCCGCGCAGAATGAAATATAATCTATATAATCGACCATGAATCGAAGCGCATCGTCAAAATCTTTATCCGTAGCTATTTTATTGGGTTGTATTGGTGAAGGGTACTTTTTGTCCTCTGCACGATCACGTTCTTTTTCCATATACGCCCCTCGAACCAACTTAATTCCCAGTTTATATCCGGCTGCTTGTGCGATCGCTGTTTGTTTTTTTAAATGTTCGAGTCTATCGTGACGATAAATTTGAAGGGTATTGTAAATTATGGCTTTCTCCTTGTTGTATTTCTCCATCAAAGCATAGGTGATTCTATCGATGCCATCTTGAATCCAAGTTTCTTCCGCATCGAAAAAGAGAGGCGTTTTTGTGTCAAATGATTTTTTCGCTAGTTTTTCTATTCTTTCCATTAGTCGGGCCAATTCAGCTTTTTCTGATTCTAACAGTTCGGCGTTCGCATCATTTATTTTTTCAAGTAAGCCAAAACGAGAAATACCTGTTACCTTAAATACTGCAAATGGAATCGCTTTATTTCCTTCACCCGCAATCAATGTGTCCATTATCTCATCCACTGTTGCATTAAAATCAACTTCCGCGGTTTTTCCTTCAATGGAATAGTCGAGGATGGCACCGATTCCGGAATCTTTTAGTTCTTTAATTCTTCCAGCGCATTCTTCAATATTTTCACCTCCGCAAAACTGTCTAAAAATCGTTCTTTTTATCAAGCCTTGGATAGGGAGTCGTAGCTTTAGAGCCAAAAGGGTTGCGGTTTTCCCAATTTTAACCAAAAAGGGAGAGCCAATGAGTTTGAACAGTAGCTTTGTCTGCTTCAAATCCTGGTTGCTCTTTTCTTTAAAAGCAATCTCGGTATTGTTGAACGAAATCATGCTGCAAAAATAATCTGTTTTTTTAAACTAGAATTGCTATTCTGGCTTTATTATCTTTGTTCTATAAAGTTCGTTTCATGACACAGTTTTCTTGTTTGGAAAGTAGTATTGAGCTTGGTCCACTTGTAGAGTCTACACTTCCTAAATTATTGACCAAAACTTTCGGTTCCTCCAAAAAGGTGATTCTTGTTGATTCGAGCACCAACGAACAGTGCTTACCCTTATTGTTTACCCATCTCGATGGGCTTGAAAACGCTGAGATAATTGAAATTCCGGCGGGCGAAGAAAACAAAACAATGGAAATTTGTTTTTCCATTTGGGAAGCCTTGTCTGAAATGGAGTTTGGTCGGAATGACTTGCTGATTTGTTTGGGAGGTGGAATGATATGCGATTTAGGGGGGTTCATGGCTTCCATTTATAAACGAGGCATGAATTGCGTTTATATTCCGACGTCTTTACTGGCCATGGTGGATGCTAGCATAGGAGGTAAGACGGGTGTTGATTTGGGTAGCTTTAAAAATCAATTGGGCACATTTGCCGAACCAAGTCATGTCTTTGTTGATGCTTCATTTTTGCAAACGTTACCTGAAAAAGAGAGATTGAATGGATTAGCCGAAATGCTAAAACATGGATTAATTGCAGATGCAGAGCATTTTGAAAAATTAGGAACGTTATCCCTAGAAAATATAACCCGAGAATTGATTGTGGAATCACTTCAAATCAAAACAAAAATTGTCGAGAGCGACCCAAAAGAAAAAAACCAAAGGAAGCTTCTCAATTTTGGGCATACGGTTGGACACGCCATTGAGGGACTCTTTTTAAACTCGGACCAAAAAATAGATCATGGTCTTGCAGTGGCACATGGTATATTGGTCGAAGCAAAGATTTCGGTTATCAAAGGCTTGCTGTCAGTTAAAGACTTTGAACGAATTGAGAATACAATAAAAGAGCGATTTCCCTTACAGTGCTTTTCAGAAGAAGAAAACAACAAATTTATTTCACTAATGCTTCAAGATAAAAAACGATTGAAAGGCAGTCGATTTACTTTATTGAAAGGTATTGGTCAAGCTGTTTTTGATGTGAAGGTGAAAGATGAGGTAGTTTTCGAGGCCCTAAAAGCGCTTCAATAAACTTATCTCAGGGCAAGTAATTTGCGCTTTACTGTTTCTAAACGGTCTATTAAATCTTCAGTTGTAAATTGTTCCTCCGGTTTGTAACCGCTTTTCAAGGCCAATTTTGCTCCTTCTAAGGTATAACCTTGTTCTTTTACAAGGTCAAAAATTCGATCAAAATTGACGATGTCTTTTGGCGTAAAAAGGCGATTTCCTTTTTTGTTTTTCTTGGGTTTTATTACCGTGAATTCCTTCTCCCAAAATCTTATCAATGAGGTATTTACGTCAAACATTTCGGCTACCTCGCCAATGCTGTAATAGAGTTTTGTTAAATGAATGTTAGATATCTTGCTCAAAGCGCTTCTATTCCAATATTTATTGAAAATTAGTTATAATTTTGCACTCTCCATGAAAAATAGGTCTGTATTTCCTTTAATTTTATTCATACTCACTTGTTCATTTAGTTATGGGCAAGTCGAAACACCTCAGGATACTGTAAAGCTAATTACGATTGACTTACCCGTTCTTTCACCTGAGGATTCTCTTAAAGCTGCCAAAGCCAGAGTGGAAGAGTTAAAAGCGTTAAACGATTCCATCAAAAGCGCATTTCAATTTCCAAAATTTAAGGTAGAAGGAGACTCTATTGTTCCCGTCGATAAACCCAACCCTGAAATTGACAATATGATCAATTTTGCCAAGAGATTTTTGGGAACCCCATACCATTGGGGAGGAACGACACCATCTGGATTCGATTGTTCAGGATTTATCTATTATATCATGGGGAATTTCGGAATTCCTATGGTGCGCACAAGTTTCAGTATGTCTGAAATGGGGCGTGTAGTAAAACTATCGGAAGCCCGACCAGGCGACTTAATGTTCTTTAAAGGACGGAATGTAAATTCAACCACGGTTGGACATGTTGGAATGGTATCTGAAGTCAATGAAAATGGCATTTTCATTATTCATGCATCGAGCAGTAGAGGTGTGGTTATCGAGAATTTCAAGACCAGTCGCTATCTTATTCCACGCTTTTTAAAAGTTAAGAGATTGGACTACGGAGAAAAGTAATTCGAGCCAGCTTTTTCTGTATTCTCAAAATTTGAAATTTTCATTCTTTTTTCTTTTGTGACTGCATTATTACGTAGTTTTGCTTCAAAATTAAAGCACATGTCTGAAACTAAAGATTCAATTGAAATCCAATATCTTAACCTTGCTTATTAGGAGGAGATAAAAGCGATAATGATAGGTGTTTATGCCTCTTTGCGAAACGCTTATTGGGAAAGAATCAAGTAATAGAAGCCCTATAAATCAAATGCCAAATTAAATACCCTAATGCAACTAAAGCTAAAACAGCGCCCAACCCGAATGCGAGGGGCACAGTATTCCAGGTACTATCATAGGTAAGCAAAGTACTTAGTGGTCCAACCATAAACCCGGCTTCTAATGCAATAAACATGGTTCCAGACCCAATTCCTCGTCGGTGCGAAAGTGAAAGGTCAGCCGTCCATGAGAATATCGTAGGACTAGAAATTCCGGTCGAAAAACCGAACATTACGGCCGCTGCGGTGTACACTTCCCAACTTTTCGCAAAGCCAATCATGAACATAGAAATGGATAATAATCCCATTCCGATTAGAAGTGTTTTTCGTCGCCCAATGGAGTCTGAAAGTCCACCACTGAATAAACGAACACCAATTGTTGAAAGTGAGTAGAACATGAAGAACCATCCCTTGTTGGATATATTTAAATATTCGGAAATATCAGGTGTAATCGTGAAAATAATACCTGAATTAATGGCAGAAAGAAACATTACTAAGGCGCATGGCCAAACGGCTGGTTCCACAATTTCGTTCAATTTCAGTTTCAATTGAGAAAAATTGAACTTTTGTTTCGTATCAACAGGCAAAGTTTCCCTCACATAGATCAACAAAATGGAAGACACCGCTGATAGAATTGAAGCAACAACAAACATACTGGTCAATCCCCAAGCATTGGCAATTGGCGAACCCAATGATTGACCAACGCCAATTCCTAATGAAATAAACGTACCCCAAATCGCCATGCCCCGACCCCGACGGCTTTCTGGTAAAATATCGGTGATTAATGCGGTTGCACCAGTGGGAGTGAAGCCTGCGCCAATTCCATGTAGAAATCGCAAAGCAAGAAAAAACACAACTGATTGACTTAAAGGATATAGTAAACAAATACCCACCGAAATAAAAGCTCCGGTGAACATCACTCTTTTTCGACCAATGGTGTCCGATAATTTTCCTGAAAAAGGACGTGAGAGAAGTGCCGAGCAGGCGAACAAGGTGTAAATCAAACCTTTGCTTTCTGGACTTCCCAGGGCTGTGATGAAGCCGTTTAACTCAGGCAGAATGAGGTTAAAACTGGTCATAAACAACAACATCGAAAGACACAACATCCAAAAGTTCTTACTGTACGTATGTAATTGCATGGCGCAAAAGTACTCAGCTTTTTCGTTTATATTGTTAGTAAACAAGGAATAAAACGTCCAAAAGAGGGACAATTAACATTTAATACCGAACAATTGGCACTGTTCAGACATTATTAGTTTAAAGAATATAGAATTTATGAAGTATATCATCGCATCAGTCGTAATCGTTATGTCAATGCTGGCATGTAGTTCAGCAATAAATAAAAACGAAACAACTAACCCCATCGGAGCCAATAAAGCTTTGTTGAATCCAACTGATTCGAACAAGGTGGTTAAAACGGAAGCTGAATGGAGAAAGCAACTCACGGAGGAGCAATATTACGTAACACGTGAGGCGGGAACAGAAAGAGCTTTTACCGGGAAGTATTGGGACAACAAAGCAAAAGGAACGTATACCTGTGTTTGTTGCGATTTACTACTTTTCGATAGTGAAACGAAGTTTGAATCGGGAACAGGATGGCCCAGTTTTTATGCGCCAATAAACTCCACGGCAATCGATATTCATATAGATAATCAATTTGGCATGGAGAGAGAAGAGGTAGTGTGTTCGCGCTGTGATGCGCATTTAGGTCACGTTTTTAATGATGGTCCAAAGCCGACTGGACTTCGGTATTGTATGAATTCAGCCTCTTTAGATTTTAAGAAAAAGTAAGAGTTTGTTTTGCGAAAGCTATAACATGTCCGTCAAGGTATGCGATACAGCCAACCTCGTCACACCAATCTCTTTTTGAAGCGGACTAATCATTTTTGCTCCCATTTTAGTTCCTTGTTCTAAAAATTGATTAGGATCCGAGACTTATAGATACAGTTTGCATCTTGGTATTCCATTCGCCAATTTAGGGTGAGGCAATGGGCTTAAGATTTTGGTAATTTCATTTTCAGGCATTAAACCTAGACTAACTTATTCGAAAGTTCGAATTCGGTCATGCCGGGAACATCGAGTTTAGCCGTTTTATTTAGAGCGAAGGAATAAAATTCAGCACTTACCATTTGGTTTTGAGCGCAGAGTCTAAATTCGATTTCTGAAATCATAAGAAAAAAAGAATGATAATAGATGAATAATAAAGACAAAAAAAAGAGACGATTTTGGTCGCCTCTTTCTCTTTAATAGGAATATGTCAATGTGTTTTTTCCTTATTGATTAATCGTTAATGCTTGTGATTCTGGTCGCTATGATCGTGACCGTGCTCTGCTTTTTTAGTTTCTTTTTTCTCTTGCATTGCATCTAGCTTTATTTTTTGTTCGTCTGTCAATAACTCACGAATTAAATAATCACGGCTTGCGTTGTTTCCTTTTAATGCCTCTTTTTTAAATTCTTGTGTCATCTCCTTGTTTTCATGAATCACTTGATTTTTGTTGTTCACATTCAAGTTGATTTTGTAAACATTAGCTTTCTGATTCTCAGACAAAGAAAGTTTTTCGGCCAATCGCGCCGTTTGATGTTCCGCTTTTTGTTCGGGAGTCATTGCTTCACGCTTCTCTATTTTCGACTTTTCTTCCTTTTTAGAAGGTGCTTTTTCAACCTGAGCAAAGCTGTTCAAAGCGAAAATACTCGCTACAGCAATGATTCCTAATTTAAATGATTTCATATTTATCGTTTTTAATG
>DDBE01000085.1:0-7285 GCA_002332715.1 Flavobacteriales bacterium UBA2040 | reverse complement strand
TTAATTTCAAGGTGTACATTCAATTTATGTGCCAAGTTAATGAAGGATTTCAAACTGCGCAAAAAAGAAACTCGACTTTTATTCAATATTAACCTAATGAACGTTAATACCTTTCATTTAAAAAACGTCATTCTTTACCTTTTGGTTGCCTTTTTATTTCAAGGATGTCTCGTTATTCGAGCGAAAGAAATGAAATATGAAAAAGAGGAGGTGTTAGACCTGAGTCGGAAACGGTTAACCGAAATTCCTCCGTACGTTTTTGAACAAACCCAGCTAAAATCCTTGCGATTGTTTCACAATGAAATCAAGGAAATCCCTTCTGAAATTGCAAATCTCGAAAATTTGGAAGAGTTGTATTTGGCCAGTAATCAATTGATTTCGCTTCCCAAAGAAATTACTCAATTAAAGAAGTTGCGAATATTAACGATCTCCTACAATAAAATCGAATCACTGCCTGAGTCATATGGGGATTTGTCGAATTTGGAAGATTTCAGAGCTAGACAAAATCAGTTGGTGGAACTGCCTGAGTCGTTTGGGAATTTAAAGAAACTGGAGAGCTTGCAATTGCAATTCAATAGTTTGAAAAGTTTACCAGCAAGCTTTGGAGGATGTATAAATCTTAAATTCTTGTTTTTGGGCCGAAATAACATTACCGAAATATCAGACACGTTTGCCGATTTGCACAACTTGAAAGAGTTGTATATAGCAGAAGCAGGACCAATGCTCGTTTTGTCAGAGCGTTTATGTGAATTGCGCTTTTTGGAATATATTCAAGTCGATCGTTTCGCTGTAATCCCTAGGTGTCTTCAGGTTTTGCAGGCCAATCGTCTTCGCTTGGATATTATCGAGTAGTCTTCGAGTCGGCGATCAACGCCATGAAGAGGATTAAGTCATAAGAAAAATGTGCCCCAATGCTAAACCATTGTCCAAAGTGATCGTACCCAAAAGAAATTAGAAAAATAAAAGGTAAAACGATCAAGCCATACAGGGATATACGACAGTTTCTCGGAT
The DNA here is from genome assembly GCA_002332715.1 of Flavobacteriales bacterium UBA2040. Classification (GTDB taxonomy): domain Bacteria; phylum Bacteroidota; class Bacteroidia; order Flavobacteriales_D; family Crocinitomicaceae; genus UBA2040. The sequence continues at coordinate 6,274 of DDBE01000085.1, read as the reverse complement.
TAAGGTAGCCATGCACGGCGACGAAAATCACAGAAGTGACCCAAGGGCCTAAAATGGTTTGCATGCCAGCTCTGAATAAAAGTTCTTCACCTACACCAGCACAAATCGATAAAAAAATTGCATCCCAAATGGTCAGTCGCATGTTTCGAACGATATTTTCAACTCGATTTGGCAATTTTTTGAAAACCGGAGCACCCATGAAAATTAAGGCGATTAAGGCGTAAACAATTCCCAAATTGATACCTAAAATGGTTTGTGGACTAAAGATTTCTTCCCATCGAATGAATTCTTGAAACGAATATCCTTCGACAAAATACAAGTATAAAAATGCAGGAATAGGAAAGACCAAAAGTGTAATGATTCCCAGTATGTAAATTCCTCTTTTACTCAATTCCTCAATTTGATTGCTAACTTTGCACAAAGTTCTAAAAATGAAGGAAAAAATCACGGATTGGATAAAAAGTTTCTATTTACACACCAATAATGGGGTGGAAGTTTTCGACCAAACGAGTTATGATAATCATTCGGTTTGGTGGTTGTTGGCTTTGATGGCCGCATTCAGCGTACTAAGTTATTTCATGTGGTGGTTCTTTCGGAATGTTATGGTGCAGGCATTAGGAATAATGGTTGACCGAACAAGGGTGACATGGGATGATTATTTGGTTGAGCATAAAGTTTTTAGATCCTTAGCGCATTTGTTTCCTCTTATGTTCATGGAGTATTTTCTTTCTATTATTTTCTACAATTATCCAAAATGGGAAGGGTTGTTTTCTAAGTTTGTCTGGATTTGGATCATTATCGCAATTATTTACACGGTAAATCGAAGTCTTGGTGTCTTAAAAGATATTATCCAAGAAAACGAGAGATTCAAGGATAAACCCATCCAATCGTATATTCAAGTTGTTAAAATTATCATCACACTTTTATTATTAATCGTGATGTTGTCTATTGTGACGGATCAATCGCTGGGATGGTTCTTTGGCGCTTTCGGAACGATGACGGCCATAATTGTATTGGTTTTTAGAGATACTATTTTGGGTTTCGTTGGAAGTATTCAAATCGCTACGAACGATATGATTCGCATTGGAGATTGGATAACCATGGATAAATTTGGTGCCGATGGAGATGTGGAAGAAATTTCATTGACGACCATTAAAATCCAAAATTTTGATAAAACCATTACGACGATTCCAACTTATTCCTTTATTTCTGATTCCTTTAAAAATTGGCGTGGAATGGAGGAGTCTGCTGGTCGACGAATAAAACGAGCGGTGAACATTCAGATTGATTCAGTGAAATTTGTTAGTCCTGGGCTTTTGACAAGATTAAAAGAAATTGCCTTGCTGAGTGAGTTTGTCTCAAATCGTGAGCAAGAAATCAAAGAATACAACGAAAAACATGGTTTTGTTGGTGAAAAGGCCATTAATGGTCGTCGACAAACCAATTTAGGGGTATTCAGACGATACATTGAACATTATTTGCGCAATCACCCTTTAGTGAACCAAGAAATGGCGTTAATGGTTCGTCAGATGTCTTCGAATGAAAACGGAATGCCCCTAGAAGTATATTGCTTCACTAAAGAAAAAGAATGGGAAATTTATGAAAGCATTCAAGCCGACATTTTTGACCATATTTTCTCCGTGGTACATCTTTTTGAATTAAGCATCTTCGAGCGCCCCTCGGGAAAGGATCTCAGAAAATTGGAAGCGTAAAAGACGAGTTTAAAGTATTAGAGCACTTTTCGCTCAACACTTTCAACTTTTCATTAAAACCTCAAATGCTTCACCGTATTCCCGTTGTTAATCAATTGCTTCAAAGAGTCAATTCCAATTTGTAAATGATGTGACACGTAATTCGCTGTTACGGTCGTGTCACTAGTATCGGTTTTCACACCTTCCGGCGTCATAGGTTGATCACTCACAAGCAAAAGCGCACCCGTCGGAATCTGATTGGCAAACCCAACCGTAAATATCGTTGCAGTCTCCATATCGATGGCCATTGCACGAATTCTTTTTAGGTACTTTTTAAATTTATCATCATGTTCCCAAACACGTCTATTTGTTGTATAGCATGTGCCTGTCCAATAATCTAAGGAATGATCTCGAATCGTCGTAGAGATTGCCTTTTGAAGGGCAAAAGCGGGTAAAGCTGGAACTTCGGCTGGCAAATAATCATCACTCGTTCCTTCACCTCGTATTGCTGCAATGGGCAAAACAAAATCACCCACCTTGTTCTTCTTCTTTAAACCTCCACATTTGCCTAAAAAGAGGACTGCTTTTGGTTTAATTGCAGATAATAGATCCATACAGGTTGCCGCAGAGGCACTTCCCATTCCAAAATTAATAATGGTGATTCCTTCAGCTGTGGCGCAACGCATTGGCTTTCCAATTCCAATAACTTCCACACCAAAATCTTCGGCAAATTGATTTACATAATTTTGAAAATTGCAAAGTAAAATATAAGATCCAAAATTTTCTAGTTTCTCACCTGTATAGCGAGGGAGCCAATTGTCAACGATTTCCTTTTTTGTCTTCATGGGTTGAAAATACAAAATGTATTGAACTAAACTATCGTCTGTAATATTTATTGCCGAATTCTTTCATCCATCATGGTCAATTCTGCGTACATTTAACACAAATGACTCAGCATAAGACTATTATTGTGCTTTTTTTGTAGTTGGATGTACTTCAGGTTTTTATAGTTAAGAAACTGATTCATTGTAAAATAGGATCAAATTATCAGGTTTCCCTGTTTTTTATTACACGCCTGAAACGGGATTTGCAGGTGGTGCGCTTGGGTTATTAAATTGGATTTGCAAAACGACTCAATTAACGCTAAAAGTTCAAGTGCCACTTTGGGATTTGCTTAAACTTCGCGAAATCAAATCTTGTTTTATTTGCCCTTTAATTTGTTCCTGAAGAATGATAAATTCCGATTGAATGGTGAGCTTGGCTTTTATGAATACGTCTATTTCTATTTCGGACAACGCAATATTGCGTGAAGTTTCGAAGAAAAAAAGGAACAATTTGATATTAGTTTTCCCAGAGTCCGACTTTCTGGATTGGCGAAGATAAGACCACATCTTTTTATTGGTGCCCGATATGCTTTTGATTTTTACTACAATCGAGAAATTGAAGAAGGTGGGCTTTTGGATGTGAATCGACCAACAGGCGTGTTTGCTGGAGTTTGGATTAGGCCCTGCGTTGCTTTACGATACGCGTAGCGGTGTTTTCTATCCTAGGTCGGGCTGATGGTAGATTATAGCAATACCATTGATTTGGCCCAAGTTTTAAGCGATTACAAATACATGCGAAATGTACTTGATGTTTCTTATTTCTTTTCCCCCTTTAAGTTAAAGTGATCTGTTGTTGGTTTGAACCTGAACCTGCAATCAAATGCAGGAGATGTGCCTTTTTACCAATTGATTCTTTTGGGTGGGTCCAAGCGATTGCGCGCTAAGTTTGAAGGAGAATTTCGAGATAATTTAGCGCTGCAAGGTCAGTTGGAATGGCGCCAAGAGGTATTTAAAAATTGGAAATTTACCGCTTTTGTCAGACTTGGATATGTTGCGGACGGATTTGAAAATTTGCAAGTAAAAAACCAAAAGGTCGGTTCTAGCGTAGGTGTCAGATATAAACTAAACAAGAAGGATCACGTGAATATTCGCCTAGACGTGAGCTTCGGAAACGGAAAAGTTTATCAGTACATAACTATTGGTGAAGCTTTTTAAAACATTGATTATAAAACTGTTATTAATTGTTTTATTTGTATTGACTGCTTTTGTCTCTGAAGTAAAAAAAAATGGCTCCATCTGCGGAAAGTATGCCCATAGATTTTTTTATGTTGTGAAAAATAACGTTAGCGAAAAGGCAGATTTGTATGCAATGAATTTGGTAGACCTAGATGCTGTTTATTTAAAATCGCAGCTCGATTCAGATGAAAAAACTTTGGCATTCTGGATCAATATCTACAATACCCCGTGGAATATATTCTCAAGAAAGATCCTTCTAAATTCGATGATAGAGGAGCTTTTTTCAAAGCTAAACAGATCACAATAGCTGGAGAGTTGTTGAGTTTGGATATCATAGAACACGGAATTCTGCGCAAATCTAAATCCAAATTAAGTTTGGGTTTCTTTCGGAAAATCAATTAACGGAAAAGAACTTGAAGGTACCGGTTCTATTCTATTGGTTTAGAGCTGATTTCGGATAAAAAATAGGAATCAAAAAGTTTCTCATGAAATACGAAATCATCACAAAATCCGACAAGAAAAAGGATTTGAAATTCTTAGATTACAATTGGACATTAGCCTTGGATTCGTACAAAAAATAATGTCGATTTTATTCCAAAATTGAAATAAGTCGGAGTACTTTTGGCGTATGAAAAATTGGCTTGCAGTATTTTTTGTATCGTTTTCGATCATGTCCTTCGCACAATCGGACACCATTACTTTGGTTTCGTATAATTTATTAAACTTTCCGGATGGTAGAAATGACTGTGGAGCAAGTAATGTAAATCTTCCGAATAGGAGTGATAGCTTGCGAAAGATCATGCAATACCTCAAGCCAGACATCTTGGTGGCTTGTGAAATTCAGCACAAAGATGGTGCGGATAGTGTGCTTACGAGATCGCTAAATGTTTTTGGAGCGACTAACTATCAAATGGCACCATTTATATACTCTTCTGGTGGAGGCGGAGGTTTGAACAACGCCATGTATTACAATTCAGACAAGTTAATCTTCCTTCGTCAAAAACCAATTTTAACAGATGGTCGCGATATCAATCATTATACTTTAATGGTGAAAGATCCGAACATTTCACAGCACCGAGATACTATTTTTATCGAAGTTTACATGGCGCATCTCAAAGCCGGAAATGGCACTTCAAATGCTACTCAAAGAGCCAGCCAGACTCAAACTTTCCGAACGTACGTAGACTCAAAACCACTCATGAGAAACCATTTCTTTTGTGGAGATTACAATGTCTACACTAGTTCTGAAACATGTTACCAGAATTTAACGACAGGTGGTGTTAATCCATTCTTTGACCCGATTTTTTCTCCAGGAAGTTGGACTAGCAACGCTTCTTTTGCGGCAATTCATACTCAATCTCCTCGAACTAGCGGTGGATGGGCATGTGGTGCTTCGGGGGGAATGGATGATCGGTTTGACCAAATTCTCGTGACGCAAAATGTATTGTCTGGACAAGATAACCTAAATTATATAACGAATTCATATGATGCGGTCGGCAATGATGGCCAACATTACAATTCAAGTTTATTAAGCGCTCCAGCAAATTCCGAATACCCAGATAGTGTCGTAAATGCAATCTTTTATCTTTCTGATCATTTACCAGTGACGTTGAAGCTGGTGCCAGTTTTGCCGACAATTAATGGCTTAGGATTGACATATACAACCAATGGACCGCTTTGTGAAGGGGACGCCAACGGAATGGCGACGGTTACGCCTTTGTATGGTGTTGCACCTTATGTTATTCAATGGGATGCGAACGCAAATAATCAATCCACAGCATCTGCATCTAATTTGTTGCCGGGACCGTATTGCGTAACAGTGACCGACGCAAATGGATTAACAGATCAAGTTTGTTTTGAAATTGAGTCTATTCCTGGTGTTCAAGCGAATATTTTCCCATCTGCATCTACATTTTTGTGCGATGGTCAAGCATCAGTATTGGTAAATGGCGGTGCACCTCCCTATGTTTTTTCTTGGGACGACCCGATGAGTCAAACAACGCAAACTGCCACTGCGCTTTGTCCAGGAACTTATACTTGTACTGTTTCTGACCAAGGAGGTTGTCAAATTCAAGTGTCTACCACGCTCGCATTGGTCGGATTAATGGAGCAAGCCGTTCTCGATGGGCAAATTACAATTTCTCCAAATCCATTTGATGGTCAATTGAAAATTCAAAATAATTCAAAATTCAACCTTTCATCTGGTCACATTTCAGTTCGAAATATAGAAGGAAAATTGGTTCGAGAGGAAAGAATTGGTTCACTTCAAAAAGGGGGCAATATCTTGCTGAATTACAGCGACTTGAGTAACGGTGTGTATTTTTTAGAAATCACAGGTTCAAAGGAGTTTATTGTTTTGAAAATCATGAAACGATAGACCTGTTAAATCAGAGTTAATTTTTTATTTCAATCTAAACTAAGGGTAATTTTGCGGTGTGAAGAATAGGATTTGTTTTTCAGTATTTTTTTGTTTTTGTCTTTCCAATCTTTTGGGAATGACTTAGTTCTAAATTCAAAATTATC
>DDBE01000151.1 GCA_002332715.1 Flavobacteriales bacterium UBA2040 | reverse complement strand
ATTTTCTTCTTAACGACTTCATTTTGATCTTGACGATCTCTCAACCCCATTGATAGGAGTGCTAATGTAGTTCCTACAACGACAACTAAGGCAGTTGCAAATGCAAATGTGTAGCTAGCGCTTTCTTTGTTTATTGCCATCTTATGCTGTTTTTAATCTTGATAATCTTCTTTTTATATTCATCTGAACCACGTAATGATCGATAATTGGTGCCATGACATTCATAAACAATATAGCCAAGAATACTCCTTCAGGATATGCAGGATTCAATACGCGAATTAATATCGCAATCATACCACCAAACAATCCATACCAAATTTTACCGCTCTGTGTTTGAGAGGCCGTTACTGGATCGGTAGCCATAAATATAGCTCCAAACGCAAACCCTCCGATAACCAAATGATAAATTGCCGGAAGCTCAAGATATGCGTTTCCTCCAGCAAGATTTAGTAACAATCCCATTATAAAGCCACCAGCAAAGAATGATGCCATAATTCTAAGAGAACCTACTCCAGTAATTAATAAAATTGCTGCTCCAATTAAACAAGCCAAAGTTGATGTTTCACCAATCGAACCAGGAATCATTCCCACAAAGGAATCCATTAAGGAGTAGTTATTCGTAATTGCTTCCAACCCAGCTTGGTTAGTGCCGACGACTTCCTGTCCGGCGACGACAGCCTTATCTCCCATAAAGGTTGCTAAATCGCCAAGTACAGTAGATCCTGAAAATCCATCAACTGATTTTTCAGTTCCTGCCATCCAAACTTTATCTCCAGACATGCTTGTAGGATAAGCAAAGAATAAGAAAGCTCGCGCGGTGAGAGCAATATTCAAGATATTCATACCAGTTCCACCAAAAATTTCCTTTCCTATGACAACAGCAAACACTGTAGCAACTGCAACCATCCATAAAGGCACGTCAGCTGGCATACAAAGAGGAATAAGCATTCCAGACACTAAATATCCTTCATGAAGAGAATGCCCCCTTAACATTCCGAATAAGAATTCAACTGCCAAGCCAACTCCGTACGAAACGACTATAATTGGCAGCACATATGTCAACCCTAAAAGGAATTTGGGCCCCATATCTGACCAATACGCCAAATTGCGAGTTCCTGCTTCAGCAACCATTCCCCAATGACCAGTATTATAAATTCCAAAAATCAGACATGGCACCAAAGCCAGGACTACCGTAATCATGGTTCTTTTCAAATCGACACCATCCCGAATATGAGCACCTTTTTCAGTCACTAATTTCGGAGTGAATGCGAAAGTGGCGACTGTTTCAAATAATGGATTCCATTTTTCCCATTTTCCGCCTTTAACGAAGTTGGGTTCCATTTTGTGTAATTGCTTTTCTAAAAATTTCATCTTATTCCTATTGAATTACATGCACTCATCTTGAATCAAATCAAGTGCAGTTCGGATTTTATCTTGAATATTTATTTTCGATGAACAGACGTATTCGCACAACGCGAAATCTTCAGGAATTACTTCGTATATCCCAAGATTTTCCATACCATCAATATCATCAGTGATCGCTGCTTTAACTAATTGCATTGGCAAAATATCAAACGGAAAAACCTTTTCCATTTCTCCTGTTACAACGAAACCTCTTTCTTCCCCATTTGTATTTGTATCCAAACGTTTTCGTTTATTTGGTGATAAAAATGTTGGAAATAATCTAGAATACGAATATTTGTCAAATCCTGGTCCGAGCCATCCTTTAGTTAGAAAGAACTTGTATTCATTCCCTTCAGGTAATACTGTGATTTGATTTGCATAAAAGCCTAAATAACCATCTTCAGAAATTCTTTCTCCTGTTAATGGGTTACCACTAACAATCCGAACGTTATCACCTTCGATATTCTTTTTAACAATTTCAGCAATACTAGCACAAGCTAATGTCTTAAAATACTTTCTGTTTTTCGCCTCTGAACCTGTAAATGCTATCATTTTCGAGGTGTCGAATTTCCCGCTCAATAGACATCGACCAATAATCATAACATCCTGGGCATTCACAGTCCACACTAATTCTCCTTTGTTTATTGGATCTATGTGGTGAATTTGAGTTCCAACATTACCTACTGGATGCTTACCTGAAATTTTATTGATTTGGACATTCTTAGAATTAGAGAAAACTTCGTCAGAACGGCTGTCACAATTTAGAGTCAAATGTACAGTTCCATCTGTCAATTTAGACAAAGCATCCAGACCCGCTTGAAAGTTATCCGATTCACCTTGTAACATGAAATCTAAATCTGCTGCTAAAGGTGAGCTATCAAAAGCAGAAACAAAAATAGCCTTGGGCGTAGTTTCTGGATCAGCAACTATATCAATTGGTCTTTGTTTGATAAACATCCAAAGACCATTATTTAGCATATGCTCCTTCAAATCTTCTCTTGATACTGATGCTAGATTAATCTGATTAGAAGTTTTATATTTTTGAGATCCATCAGAATCCACAATAACTTCTAAAATTGTTCTTTTTTCTCCACGAATAACATCACGAACTACACCACTTATTGG
>DDBE01000226.1:30929-42867 GCA_002332715.1 Flavobacteriales bacterium UBA2040 | reverse complement strand
GAAGTGATTAAAAAAATAGCTATTAAAAAAGTAGCGGAAAGTGTTAAAACCTTCCGCCACATGTGACTAATGTTATGTATCATTGAATTATATAAGTACTTCTGCTTCAATTACTTTGTCAAAAAAATCATTCAAAGTTTTGTTTTGATTTTCTTCAGGAACAAACTCCTGTTTCAAACAATCCATGTCATCAACTATTGCTTGCAAAGATGGATCTAAATTTTCACTAGCAACGTTAATTCCGTCAGCATATTTCATCATGACCCTTGAAATATTTAAAAAACTTGTGTCTTTTAATTCTTCAAGAACATCATCTTCGAAGCCATCAAATTTAAGCTTTGCAGAAAAATTCTCGTCCCAATCTTTGTTAAATGAGGCATTGTACACACTGTAGACCACTTTCGTGTTCACAAAATGTGGGTCTTTGTTGTACAATTTCTTGATATATAAAGACATCAAACCAGACATCCAACCATGACAATGAATTACATCCGGTTGCCATCCTAGTTTCTTTACTGTTTCAAGAACGCCACGACAAAAGAACATAGAACGTTCGTCATTGTCTGGGTGAAACTCTTCATTATCATCAACAACAGTCGACTTTCTTTTAAAATACTCGTCGTTGTCGATAAAATACACCTGCATTCGAGCTGCAGATACGCTTGCTACTTTAATGATTAACGGATGATCTGTATCGTTGATAATCAAATTCATTCCTGACAAACGAATTACTTCGTGTAATTGGTGTCGTCTTTCGTTGATGCTACCGAATCTGGGAGTAAAAACTCTTATTTCTTTCCCCGCTTCTTGCGTTGCTGGAGGAATTCTGCGTGCAGTACTAGCTATTTCTGATTTTGGCAAGAAGGGATTGATCTCCTGTGTTACAAAAAGGATTCTTTTTTTATCCATCAAAATTTTAGATTGTGTTAATTTGGCTACAAAAATATAAAAAAAATACCGGAAAATCAATGAAAAATGATAGTTTTACGCTCTTGTAATTTTGTTAATAGCTGACAATGAGACAGATAGGAAATAATGAAGAATTGGCACAATACATCAAATGGTGCTCAGATCACCATAAATCTGTGGGATTTGTGCCAACCATGGGCGCTTTGCACCCTGGACATTTATCATTAGTTGACATAGCAGCAAACGAAAACGACATCGTTATTGTGAGCATATTCGTGAATCCTACGCAATTTAACAATGCAAAAGATTTAGAAAAATACCCACGAACATTAGATAAGGATGCGAAATTATTGACGCAAACGGAGTGTAATGTTATTTACACGCCTTCTGTAAGCGATGTTTATCCAACCAGTTTTATTCCTAGAAATGCAGACTTGGGCATGTTGGACACTACTTTAGAAGGTCATTATCGTCCTGGACATTATGTTGGTGTGGTTAGCGTGGTTCAGCGTCTTTTTGATTTAGTCCAACCTCAGAAAGCTTATTTCGGCCGCAAAGATTTACAGCAAGTAGCTGTCATCAAAACAATGGTTAAGCAATTTAATTACCCAATTGAAATAAAAGTAGGAGAAACTGTTCGAGAAGAATCGGGGTTGGCCTTGAGCAGCAGAAATAGTTTACTTACAACAACAGAAAAGAAGGAAGCTGTTGCTATTTCGGAACTTCTGTTTGAAATGCGAGAGTGGTCAAAAGTTTTAGATCCGCTCGCTTGTGAAACAAAAGCTATCAAAAAATTCGAAGAAACGACCATGCAATTGGAGTATTTGAGCATTATACATCCTTTAACTTTCGAAAACTTGATTGATGAATGGGTTCCCGGAGCAACAGTTTGTATTGTGGCGTATTGTGGCGAAGTTCGTCTCATCGATAATCTTGAGTTGGTTCCCCTAACATAAGGCTTCAATTCTCGAATTTCCATTACCTTTGTCCCGCAAAATAAATACCATGCTGATACAAGTAGTAAAATCTAAAATACACCGCGTAAAGGTGACCCAAGCCGAATTAAATTATGTTGGAAGCATTACTATCGATCGCGTATTGATAGAAGCTGCAAATTTGATTGAAGGAGAACGAGTTCAAATAGTTAACATCAATAATGGTGAACGAATAGAAACATATGTGATTGCTGGAGAATCAAATTCAGGAACCATTTGTTTGAATGGACCAGCAGCACGAAGATTTCAAATGGGAGACTTAATAATAGTAATCGGCTACGGTTATTGCGAAATTGAAGAAGCAAAAACATTCAAACCCTCGCTTGTTTTCCCTGATGAAACAACCAATTTACTTCCATAAATGAAAAAAGGGATCACGTTTCTATTAAAAACTGTCTTACCTCTTTCAATTGGTATTTACCTGATTTGGTTCTTTTATACAAGCATGTCAGCCGATTCGAAAGAGCAGTTTTACGAAACGATAGGGAAGGTGAACTATTTATGGATTATTATTTCATTAATTTTTGGATGGATAGCCGTTGTTGCACGCGCCCAGCGATGGAAATATGTTCTAGAACCTTTGGGATATCATACACCCCTTAAAAACAGATATCACGCAATAACAATAGGTTATTTGATTAACCTGACGATTCCAAGAGCTGGAGAAGCAACTCGGGCAGTTTCTTTATACCAATCAGACAAAGTGCCTTTTGCTCAGTCATTTGGCACCATAGTAGCTGAACGAGCCGTCGATTTGAGCATGTTGGCATCTATATTCTTGATTACAACATTGGTAGGCGGTCAAGATTTCGATCTAATCTGGGGTGAATTGATGGTAAAATTTGGTGGAAAAGGGTCTTCAACCAGCGGATTTCAATGGAAATATGTTCTCTTTGGAGTAATTGGCGTAGGTTTATCTGTGCTTATTTTTCTCTATTATAAATCTCCCACTTTTAAAGAGAAGTTGCAAAATTTCATGAAGGGTGTTATCGGTGGATTACTCGCCATTTTCAAATCCAAAAATCCGGGAGAATATATTTTACAGACTTTTGTTATTTGGGGCTGTTATTTGCTAATGTTCGGTTTGTGTTTCCTTGCTTTAGATGAAACGGCTCATTTCCCCCTCAAAGGTATGTTAATTGGCTTTATAGCCGGTTCGGCAGGGATTGCACTAACAAATGGTGGGATCGGCTCCTACCCACTCCTTGTGGGTTTAGTGATTGCCTTCTATTTAAAAGATAGTTATCCAGATTCGGCTGAAGGAATTGGCAACGCACTCGGATTACTCATTTGGGTTTCACAAACATTGATGATGATTGTTTTGGGTTTACTATCTTTGGTACTGTTACCGAAGAATTATTCCTCGAAAGATGTCGAAACTACAACAGATAAAGAATAAGATTCAAACTCTTGACGGAGCAGTAAAAATTGTCAAAAAATGGCAAGATGCTGGTGAAAAGGTTGTGTTTACGAATGGATGTTTCGACATTCTTCACAAAGGTCATGTTACTTATCTGGCCAAATCAGCTGATTTAGGAGATAAATTGGTAGTTGCTCTCAACACAGACCAATCACTAAAAGCGCAAGGAAAAAGTCCAGATCGACCAATAAACCCTGAAGATGCTCGATTGATGGTCCTCGCTTCACTTTCCTTCATTGATCTCGTGATTCTTTTCAACCATGATACGCCTTTAAAAGAGATTGTAATCCTTCAGCCGGATGCACTTGTAAAAGGAGCAGATTATGACCCAAACGAAAAAGACGAGTTTTCAAAAAAATACATCGTGGGGTCAAAAGAAGTACGCGTGCTTGGCGGTGAAGTGAAAGTCATCGACTTAGTAGAAGGATATTCAACTACGAATATTTTAGCAAAGTCCAAAAAATAGTCTACTTTACCTATATATAGAACTGAATATATTTCTTTTAAAAAGACAAATTCTTTCCATTAGCATTTTTTAAACAGTTTGGGTCTGTCCAAAAAGGTAGTTTAGGTTTATTAAAATTAAGTATCAAATATAAGGGTATCAAAACTACATTTTAACCTGAGTGCATTAGAACGTATTATTTTTAACAATAGTTGCACCGACTTAAATGCTATCCAAAATCACATCTTTATATTATACGTTGAAACTACAAATGGCGGTTGTGGGCAGTTTTCAACGCAGCAGAAATATCCATATGAACTTCAAAGTTGAATTATTTTTTAAAGGTCAAAACTTTCCCGAATAAACTTTTTCACATGTCAGCAAAAATAACATTAAAACACTGTATTTTAATTATTTGTAGAATGTAAAAAAACAAGCAATCGAAGCTAGTAAATCTCCAAAATTTAATTCTTCTTAAATTTTAAAATTCCCATTTTTTACCACCCAGTATAATTCTCTTAATTCATCTAATTACTGCAATTATTAAAAATATGTGTTTAAACATTTTGGTAGACTTATCAACATTCCATATGTTTGTGGTAAAAAGTGGTAAAAACTCTTTATTTTTACCCATTATAAGAAGTCATGTCAGGTCTAGTAGGAGAATACGAAGTGAAGCTCGACAACAAAGGTCGATTCATGTTTCCAGCAAATTTGCGGAAGCAGCTTTCTCCTAGCGCCCAAGAAAACTTCATGTTGAACAAAGGCTTTGAAGAATGTCTCACGCTATTCCCTATGAATGAATGGGAAACACTCAGCTCGCGACTCTCCAAACTCAATTTGTTCGTCCCTAAAAACCGAATGTTTTATCGACTCTTTCACCAAGGAGCGAAAAACACTTCACTTGATAGTGCAGGACGAGTTCTTGTACCCATCCATTTGATGGACAGAGTGGGTTTGAAAAAGGAGGTCATGCTTATTGCATACAACGACCGCATCGAAATCTGGGACAAGACCAAGTACCTCGAAATGATCGAGGGCAACATGGTTGATTTTGCCGATTTGGCAAATGAAGTAATGGGAAACGTAAATGAGCAAGAATAACACCGACTATCATAACCCTGTGATGCTCCAAGAATGTCTTGACGGCTTAAACATTCGTCCAGATGGAATTTACGTTGATGTTACATTTGGTGGGGGCGGCCATTCTCGCGCTATTTTTAATCAACTCTCAAGCAAAGGAATCCTAGTGGCATTCGACCAAGACGTCGAAGCAAAAGACAATGTTTGGGAAACGAAAAATTTTCATTTTATCGAAAGTAACTTCTCTTTTTTACGCAATCAATTAAAACTTCGTGGAATTACAAAAGTAGATGGCATACTTGCCGATCTTGGCGTCTCATCACATCAATTTGATAAAGGTGATCGCGGTTTTTCAATTCGTTCAAATACACCGTTAGACATGCGCATGAATCAAAAAGCACAGGTTTCTGCAATCAACATCGTAAACAATTACGAAGTAAATGAAATAGCGCGGGTTTTAGGACAATATGGCGAACTAAAAAACGCTGGTCGAATAGCAAGAGGAATAGTGAGCTTTCGAAGCAATAAGAAAATTGAAACAACAGGTGATTTAATGGACGCTACTCGACCGTTTGCCCCCAAATTTAAGGATCACAAATTCTTCGCTCAGGTATTTCAAGGTATTCGAATAGAAGTGAACGATGAAATGAAAACACTAGAAAACTTTTTACTACAGACGAGAGAAGTATTGGCTCCTGGTGGAAGACTTGTGGTGATGTCCTATCATTCACTTGAAGATCGACCTGTTAAAAACTACATGAAAAGAGGATCTATTGATGGAACCATTGATAAAGACTTTTTCGGCAACATATTAAAACCTTTCACAGAAATCAATCGACACCCAATTGAGGCAAGTGAAGTAGAAAAAGAAACCAACAATAGAGCCCGCAGCGCAAAATTAAGAATAGCCGAGCGAAACAATGGAGAATAAAGTAACTGATAAGGAAGAGGAAACTCCTATGGACGTCGTTTCGAAGAAATCAAAAACTTTGAAAAAATCGTCGAACACGGGAAATCCTTTGATGCAAATTTTGAATGGCGAGTTCTTATCGAAGGAATTCGTCGTGAAAAACCTTGGGTTCATCTTCTACTTCATTTTTCTGCTCATTCTTTTAGTTGCCAAAGGTTATTACGATAAAAAATTGACCCAAAGTGTCGATACATCCCTTAATGAACTGGATGAATTAACAGGAGATTATGTAGCCAAAAAAGCACAGCTGGAAGAAGAAACTAAACGAATCACACTAGTAAAAGAACTTGAGCCCTCTGGCCTGAAAGAAACCGAGAACCCTACCAAAGTTATTCGGGTAGAAAAAGAAGATTAAAGTGAAAGAAAGAAAAGACATATACTGGAGAGCTTACCTGATTTATTTCGGGTTTGTCGCTTTGATGTTGCTTGTGCTTTTTCAAACACTGTCGCTTCAATGGCAGGATGTTGCCAAAGATCTTGATTTAACAGAAGAAAACGAAGGGAAAATTCCTACAAGATTGCGAGAACGAATTCCACGACGTGGCGAAATCCTTGATGCAAACCGAACTCCATGGGTTACTTCGGTTTCTTTCTACGACATCCACATGGACCCACAAGTGGTGGAAGAAAAAATATTCTTAGAGGAAATTTCTAACCTCAGTCGAGAATTGGCGAAAATGTATCCTTCAAAGAGTGCTGGGGACTACGAACGCGATATACGAAGAGCTAGAACAGATGGGAAAAGATACTTATTGATCAAAAAGCGTGTTACAAACGAAGAACGTAGAAAACTAAACGAATTCCCAATCTTTAATCTCGGTAGATTGAAAGGAGGCCTAATCGATACGGACGAAACAATAATTCGCAAACGGCCACAAGGGGAACTGTTAAAAAGAACACTTGGTTTCGTTCAAAAAAATGCAGATGGTACTCTTACACGAGTTGGAATTGAAGGAGCTTACAACGACTACTTAACGGGTGAAAAAGGAGAAGAAATTGAACAGAAAATCTCCACCGGATGGAAGCGTACTGGGCAGATAGTAAAAGACGCTGTTGAGGGAGCAGATGTAATTACAACAATCGACAAGGAAATTCAAGAAGTAGCGCATTCGGAGTTATACCGACAAATGCAAAATCAAGGAGCAAAACATGGCACGGCTATCGTAATGGAGGTAAGTACAGGTCATGTAAAAGCGATTGCCAACCTAAAAAGAGGTCGCGATGGAAATTATTACGAATCGTACAACTATGGAATAGGAACAAAGGAAGTTCCAGGGTCTACTTTCAAACTAGCCTCTCTAATGGCTGCGCTTGAGGACAAGAAAATTCATTTGTCAGATACGGTAGGCGCTTACGGCAAATACAACTTCTACGGTGAAAAATTGACTGACTCTAAAACGAATGGATATGGACGCATTACAATCGAACGAGCTTTTGAACTTTCATCGAATGTAATTTCTCGTGTTATCAACAACGCCTACAAAAATGAGCCCGAAGCATTCGTTAAAAGACTCCGCTCATTTGGCCTTGGCGATCCGTTGGGTATAGATTTAGAAGGAGAAAGTGATCCAACGCTTTATGCTCCAGGAAGTAGCAATTGGTCTGGCATTTCTCTACCCTGGATGGCAATCGGTTACGAAGTGCAGCAAACTCCACTTCAAACTTTGGCTTTTTATAATGCTGTCGCCAACAATGGTAAACTTGTTCGTCCATTATTTGTGAGTGAAATCCGAAGAAATGGACAAATTGTAAAACGTTTTGACCCTGTAACTCTTCGCTCTAAAATTTGCTCAAACAGCACTTTAACGGCGCTACAGCGAGCACTGGAAGGTGTTATAGAAAGCGGAACTGGATCGGCTTTAAAATCGGCTTATTTCAAAATCGCTGGTAAAACGGGAACAGCACGAGTCTTGAATTCGGACTTACGATACGGAAATAAAGGGGAGGAAAAACACCAAGCTTCGTTTGTTGGTTATTTCCCTGCGAAAAACCCTATTTACAGCTGTATAGTTGTCATTACAGCTCCAAACAAGGACATCTATGGCGCATCAGTTTCTGGAACTGTATTTAGCGCCATTGCCAACAAAGTATATGCGTCAACACTGAGCTATCACAAGGCAATAAACGAAAAACCTCGATTAAAAGGTCCATTTCCGAAGTCCATGAGTGGGTCAAATAATGATTTGCAAACGGTTTACAGAAATCTTCAAATTCCATTCTCGAAAAAAATTCAAGAAGAATGGGTGAACACAAAAGTGAGCGACAAAGGAATTCTTTTCCAAACTAGAAATGTAGCCAAAAATACTATGCCAAACATATTGGGATTATCTGCAAAAGACGCAGTCTACCTCATTGAAAGAAGTGGAATGATGGCCTCGATAAAAGGTAACGGAAAAGTAGTAGCACAATATCCGCAAGCTGGTTCATCAGTAATTGATGGAGGAATAGCACAAATAGTATTGAAATGAGTCAGAAACTAGCACATATCCTTGATTCTATTGCTGTTTTAAACAGTAATTGGGATAAGAATGCAGAAATCTCAAGACTCTCGTTCGACTCGCGTGATGTAGATTCAAACACCTTATTTTTTGCCGTTGTAGGAAGCACGACAGATGGACACAAATACATTGACCAAGCGCTTGCAAAAGGATGTATAAATATTGTTGTCGAGAGCGATTTCATTTCAGATGACTGTAATGTGGTTCGAGTTAAAGATAGCGCTCAAGCATTATCGATTGGCGCTCATAATTTTTACGGAAAACCTTCACAAAAAGTGAAATTGATTGGAATCACTGGAACGAATGGTAAAACGACTACCACTTCCCTCCTTTTCAATTTATTCATGCAAATGGGACACAAAAGTGGCCTGATTTCGACGGTAGTGAATAAAATAGGGAACATTGACATTCCTGCGACCCATACAACACCGAATCCAATTGCGCTTTGTGATTTGTTGAACCAAATGGTGGAACAAAATTGCACACATGTTTTCATGGAAGTGAGCTCTCATGCAATACACCAGAAAAGAATGTTTGCACTGAATTATGCTATCGGAGCATTCACGAACATCACACACGATCACTTGGATTATCACAAGACATTCAAGGAATACATCGACGTTAAAAAAAGCTTTTTCGATCATTTAGGACCGAATGCCATCGCTTTGACCAATGCAGATGATAAAAACGGTACGGTAATGTTGCAAAACACCAAGGCAACGAAATACACTTACGCTCTAAAATCACCAGCTGACTACAAAGGAAAAATCATCGAAAACGAACTGTCAGGGCTTATCCTTCAACTGAATGGCACAGAAGTTTACACCCAGTTAATTGGTGAATTTAACGCCTACAACTTACTAGCTGTTTTCGGCATCGCACACTTACTTGAACTGGACAAATTAGAAGTGCTTACACAAATGAGCACCTTAAAATCAGTTGACGGTCGATTTGAGTTTTTCAAAAGCGGAGGAGATGTAACGTGTATAGTAGATTATGCACACACACCTGACGCATTAGAAAACGTACTAAAAACCATTCTTAGTTTCAAGAAAGCAGGAACAAAAGTACTGACAATTGTTGGTTGTGGCGGGGATAGAGACAAAACGAAACGTCCGAAAATGGCCGCGATTGCTAACACCATGAGCGATCAAAGCATTCTCACTTCTGACAATCCGAGAACTGAAAATCCAGATACGATATTGGAAGAAATGGAAGAGGGAATTGATTCAGAAGGACTTATGAAAAACATCACCATTTCAGATAGAAAAGAGGCAATCAAGCTAGGTGTTTCTTTGGCAAAAGCAGGTGATGTTCTCCTGATTGCTGGAAAAGGGCATGAAAAATACCAAGATATAAATGGAACAAAACACGACTTCGATGATATGGCGATCGCGAAGGTATTATTCATCAAAATAAAGAAATAATGTTGTATTACTTATTTGAATATTTCGACAAATTTAATGTGCCAGGAACTGGACTATTCCAATATATCTCCTTTAGAGCGGCCATGGCTTTGATTTTATCCTTGATAATTTCCATTGTTTTTGGTAAAAAATTCATAAAGAAGCTAAGTAAGCAACAAATCGGTGAAACTGTTCGTGATTTAGGATTGGAAGGACAAATTGAAAAATCAGGTACGCCAACAATGGGCGGACTGATGATTCTCACTGCTATCCTAATTCCAACACTTTTACTTGCCAAATTGCACAATATTTATGTCATGACGATGCTCATCGCAACCGTTTGGTTGGGATTAATCGGATTCATAGACGATTACATCAAAGTTTTTCGCAAAAACAAAAAAGGATTAGCTGGGAAATTTAAAGTTATTGGCCAAGTTGGCGTAGGCATCATTGTAGGATGCATGCTTTATTTTTCCAATGATGTTCAAGTCCATAAAAAAGTAAAAAACAACTATGTCCTCACAGTTGACGAAGAAGATGTAACAAATAGTCACGCAGCCTTCGCACAAACCGAAGGTTACAAGTGGATCAAAACACGTGACATGACTACTACTATTCCTTTTGTGAAAGACAACGAATTCAATTACAACTGGTTGATTGGTGATAAAGGAAAAGTCGCAGGTTGGATGCTCTTTATTCCGGTTGTCATATTCATCGTGATTGCTGTTTCCAATGGAGCAAATATGACTGATGGATTAGACGGATTAGCAACTGGTACTTCTGCAATAATCGGTCTTGCATTGGCCGTTTTTGCCTATGTCAGTTCCAATATCCGTTTCGCCGATTACCTCGATGTCATGTACATTCCACATGCGGAGGAACTTGTGATTTTCATCGCCGCATTTGTCGGTGCATGTATTGGATTCTTGTGGTACAATTCCTACCCCGCTCAAGTGTTCATGGGCGATACTGGCTCGTTGGCATTGGGAGGAATCATCGCTGTATTTGCCATTTCCATTCGAAAAGAATTATTAATTCCAGTATTGTGTGGTGTTTTCTTAATTGAAAATTTATCGGTCATTATGCAAGTAGTATGGTTCAAAATAACCAAGCGGCGTTTCGGCGAAGGCCAGCGAATTTTCCTCATGGCTCCACTCCACCATCATTACCAAAAGAAAGGCATTCACGAAGCTAAAATCGTATCTAGATTCTGGATTGTTGCCATTCTTCTTGCCGTATTCACAATTGTAACGCTGAAACTCCGTTAGTGTCAAAATTTGGTAAACATATCGTTGTTGTCGGCGCTGGGGAAAGTGGTGTTGGTGCTGCCATTTTAGCACAAAAAGAAGGCTACTCTGTATTTGTTTCAGACAAAGGAACAATCAAGGAGGAATTCCGCTCTGCTTTGCTCGAATATGGTATTGAATTCGAAGAAAGAACGCACTCGCTAGACAGAATTCAGGCAGCAGATTGCTTGGTCAAATCACCGGGAATTCCTTCAACGGTTCCGTTTATAAAAGAATTCTCAGACTCGGGTAAAAAAGTGCTTTCAGAAATCGAATTCGCTGGCCCTTATTGCAAGGCAAAAACGATTTGTATCACAGGCAGCAATGGTAAGACAACAACATCCATGTTGACCCACCACATCTTGAAAAAAGCGGGTGTCAAAGTTGGCTTAGCAGGAAATGTCGGATACAGTTTTGCGAAACAAGTAGCACAAGAAGATTTTGATTGGATTGTCATCGAATTAAGCTCATTTCAACTAGAGGAAATGTATGATTTCAAGGCAGATATCTCCATGCTTTTGAATATTACTCCAGATCATTTAGACCGGTACGATTACGACATGCAGAAATATGTGGACGCCAAGTTTCGCATACTTCAAAACCAAACAGAAAAAGACTGGTTCATCTACAATTTCGATGATCCGATTATAAAAGCAGAAATAGAAAAACGTAAACCCAATACCCAAATGGCACCTTTCTCGCTTAAGGATGAGCAGAGTGTAGGTGGATATTTGGCTCAAGAACAGCTTATAATCAATATCCATAAACAATTTACTATGTCAATCCATGATTTAGCCCTAAAGGGCAAACACAACACCCAGAACTCTCTAGCATCAGGTATAGCTGCGAGAGTATTAGAAATCAGAAACGAATCGATTCGCGAGAGTCTAACTGATTTCGTAAACGTCGAACACAGAATGGAATTC
>DDBE01000226.1:0-30644 GCA_002332715.1 Flavobacteriales bacterium UBA2040 | reverse complement strand
ATTCGTTGCAAAAGTTCACGGAATTGAATTCATAAACGACTCAAAAGCAACAAACATCAACAGTACTTGGTATGCTTTAGAATCCATGAATAAACCAACAGTTTGGATCGTCGGAGGTGTGGATAAAGGCAATGATTATTCTGAACTGGCTGAACTAGTTCAAGATAAAGTCAAAGCAATTATTTGTCTGGGTAAAGAAAACAAGAAAATCATCAAAACTTTCAAAGGTATGATTGAAAATATCGTTGAAACTGAATCAGCGATGGAAGCCGTTGCTTATGCTTACCGATTAGCGCAAAAAGAGGAGACGGTATTGCTTTCTCCAGCATGTGCAAGTTTTGACC
Source organism: Flavobacteriales bacterium UBA2040 (assembly GCA_002332715.1). Classification (GTDB taxonomy): domain Bacteria; phylum Bacteroidota; class Bacteroidia; order Flavobacteriales_D; family Crocinitomicaceae; genus UBA2040. The sequence goes on along the minus strand of DDBE01000226.1, from coordinate 30,300 downwards.
TTTTTGAGAACTATGAAGACCGAGGAAATCAGTTCAAGAAAGCAGTAAGGTCGTTGTAAGATGACAACGCGCAACGCACTCTATATCAATTCAGTATTTTAACCGATTCAATGGAAGGCGCAATAATTTTGATGAGAGCCGTTGAACAAGATAAAAGCGTTTTGCTAATAACTGTCGATATGACCGATTGGCAAGCCAACAAACAATACATCGAAGAGTTTATTGACTCCTTCAAAAAATAAAAATGAACAAGTATTTAGACTATTTAAAAGGCGATCGAGTCATTTGGATCATCACGTTGTTGATGTTGGCTTTCTCGTTGGTGAGTGTCTACAGTTTTGTGCCAATTTTGGTCAAAATTGAAGGCGGCACACCTTTTAAATATTTGTTTAAACATTTTGTTTATGTACTCATCGGATTAGGCTTAATGCTGTGGGTGCACCGAAAGGACCCCAAGTATTTTTCAATGCTTTCGAAAGTAGCGTTTTACTTGGCCGTCGGACTCCTTCTTTTCACCTTCTTTTTTGGTGCGAAGGTGAATGGCGCAGGACGATGGGTCCGCATTCCTTTTGTAGGATTGACCTTCCAATCATCCGATTTCGCTAAGCTTGCCATCATCGTTTATTTATCACGTTTGATGGTCAAGAAAAGCAAGTTAATGAACGACTGGAAAAAGGGTTTTTGGCCCATAATGTTGCCGATATTTATCATATGTGGATTGATAGTAAAGGATAATTTTTCGACAGCAACCATACTTTTTTCTATTTGTTTAGTCATGCTTTTTTTAGGTAAAATACCCTTCGGGAAAATTGCCATTATACTCGGCAGTGGCGCCATATTTGTCGGCTGTTTAGTCGGCTTGCAGAAAGCCGTTCCTGAGATAAACGTACTCCCCCGTTTAGAAACTTGGGAAAACCGAATTCTCAATCGAATGAACGATGAGAAAAACGTTGCAGCTAACGCTCAGGCTTTGAACGCCAAACTTGGCATCTACAACGGGGGTTGGATGGGACAAGGCGTTGGTGATGGAAAACTCAAGGAATACATTCCTGAAGCTTATGCCGATTTTTATTACGCCAGTTTTGTGGAAGAATTTGGAATTATTTCAGCTGTTTTTCTTATCTTATTGTATCTCATTTTACTGTTTCGAATAATAAAAATTGCCTTGCGCTCCGATAAATTATTTGAGACATACCTCTGTATCGGAATCGGGATATTGCTGCTCAGTCAAGCATCAGTAAACATGCTTGTCTGCACTGGGATATTCCCCGTCACAGGTCAAAATATGCCTTTGCTCGCTATGGGTGGATCCGCATTAATTATGACGTGTTTGAGCATAGGAATTATACAAAGTATAGCATACAGGCAAATGAAAACAACGAACGAATGAAGTTAGAACGCGTTATCATATCAGGTGGTGGAACGGGCGGACACATCTTTCCAGCCGTTGCTATTGCCGACGAAATCAAGAAAAGAAATCCGGAAGTGGACATCCTTTTTATTGGGGCCAAAGGTAAAATGGAAATGGAAAAAGTTCCTGCCGCTGGTTACAAAATTGAAGGTTTAGATATCCGCGGTTTTCAACGAAAATTTACATTATCCAACTTTTTATTGCCATTTAAAATCATTTCTAGCTTGTGGAAAGCTCGTAGAATTATTAAAAAATTTAAGCCACAGTTCGTGATTGGCGTTGGTGGGTATGCTTCTGGCCCAACCCTACAAATGGCCAACCTATTGAAAATTCCAACATTGTTGCAAGAACAAAATTCATACCCCGGCAAAACCAATCGTATTTTAGCAAAAAAGGCACATGCGATTTGTGTTGCCTATGAAAATTTGGAATCCGTATTTGAAAAGAAAAAGATTCATTTTACAGGAAATCCAGTTCGTTTATCCGCTATTCCGACTTCAAAAGATCAGACTGAAGCAAGACGAAAAATGGATCTGGACCCAGATAAACCAACCTTACTCATCATCGGCGGAAGTCTAGGGGCAAGAACCTTAAATCAATCGGTTATGGCGCACCTAAAAACCATTGAAGAATCAGAAGTACAAATCGTTTGGCAATGCGGTAAATTCTACTTGGATAAAATCTCGGAAGAATTGGAAAACTCCAAACCCCAAAACCTTCATTTCAGTGCCTTTATTCAAGACATGGCAACAGCTTATCAGGCGAGCGATGTGATAATTTCGCGCGCTGGCGCTCTATCTGTTTCCGAGCTATGTTTGGTTGGGAAACCTTCTATTCTCGTTCCTTCACCCAATGTGGCAGAAGATCACCAAACCAAAAACGCCATGGCACTTGTCAACAACGATGCCGCCATTTTGATCAAAGATCATGAAGCAGAACTGATGTTGATTCCTACCGCTTTGGAATTATATCGAAACAAGGCGAAAAGCGCTTCTTTAAGTGAAAACATATTAAAAATGGGGAAATCCCAGGCAACACATGACATTGTCGACGTAATTGAATCTATCGCACAGAAATGAGACAACTAGACAACTTATTGCTTTCATCGTACAAAAAGGTCTACTTTTTGGGCATAGGTGGCATTGGTATGTCTGCTCTAGCAAAATACTTTTTAGCGGAAAATTATCAGGTTGGTGGATACGATAAAACCGACACCAAACTGACCGATCAATTAATCGAAGCGGGTGCCGAAATACACTTTAAAGATTTGGGGGCCGAGATTCCTAATAAATTCAAAGACAAGGCGAGTACGCTGATTATTCACACACCGGCCGTACCAGTCGATTTTGGTGAATTGTTGTATTTTCAAAATGCTGGATATTCTCTTTTCAAACGGTCTGAAATCCTCGGTATCTTAACTCGAAACTACAAAGGACTAGGAATCGCTGGGACACATGGCAAAACAACAACCAGCACCCTTCTTGCTCACATTCTTAACGAAAGTGAATTACATTGCAATGCCTTTCTGGGTGGAATTTCCAGCAATTTCAACACGAACTACATTGGACACCCAGATGCAGAATACACTGTGATTGAAGCCGATGAATTTGATAGAAGTTTTCTTCAATTGAAACCACACGCAGCTATCGTGACTGCCATGGATGCCGATCATCTGGATATCTATGGAACAGAGGAGAAATTTCAAGAAGGATTTGAAGAATTTGTTGCCCTAATTGAAACAGATGGTTTGCTGATTTACAAGTATGGCTTACCGCTTGAAAGTGAATGTCCTCAGCTCTCCTACGCCGTCAATAACGATGACGCCGATTTTACAATTGAAAATATTCGTTTCGACAACCAGAAGTTTCTTTTCACCGTGATTGGCCCGCAGTGGGAATGGGAAAACGTCGAACTCGGCATACCCGGAATTCACAATGCTGAAAACGCTCTATCTTGTATAATTCTTTGTTTGTGGCTCGGATTATCCGAAGAAACCATACGTCATGGTCTTTCAACGTTCAAAGGAGTAAAACGCAGATTCGAATACCATATACGCACAAAAGATTTCGTTTACCTCGACGATTATGCTCATCATCCAGCTGAAATAAAATCTTTATTGGACTCTATCGACTTACTGTATCCGAATCGAAAAAAAATAGGCATTTTTCAACCTCATTTATTCTCACGAACACGCGACTTTTTTGACGGTTTTGTTGAGCAATTATCGCGTTTGGACGAATGCATACTCATGGCCATTTATCCCGCTAGAGAAAACCCAATCGAAGGAATAACTAGCGAAAAATTATTAGAAAAGATTACCTCTCCAAAAAAGGTTTTATTGTCGCCCAATAAGATACCGCAGTACGTTGCCAACAAGACAGATTCGATACTCATGACCATCGGAGCCGGCGACATTGATAGAATCGTCGAATCCATCAAACTGACCAAAGAAGGATGAAGCGCTGGATTAAAATATCTCTGATAGGTTTGGGCATGGCACTCTTCTTTGTCTTAGTGGGCATGGTGTACAAGGCGCAGGACGAAACTGTTATGAATCCACCTAACATTATCGTTCCTCCAAACGGTGAAAATTTATTCATAACAGAAGAGGAATTATACCAGAGATTATTGGCCGAAGGAATCTTGTTTCCCGGTCAAACTTTCGCGCAATTGGACATTGAATTAATCGAAAAAACGATTACCGACATGGGTGAGATAAGATCTGTTAAAGTTTTTACGTCCATTGGCCCAAACTGGTCCATTGAAGTGGAATTGCGCAAACCAATCGCACGGATTTTCAATAAATACAACGAAAACTTCTATTTGGATAGCGAAGGTTATACTTTGTCGCCAAGAAATTTACATACGGCTCGAGTTGTCGTGGTCAACGGTGAAATTCCAGACCGATTGAACTCCCCGCCAGTGGCAGAGCTAATTAACAATGATTCCTTGAAAAGTATTCGGAAACTCGACGATGTGTATCGAATTACGAATTATGTTTGTAATGACCCTTTCTTTCTTGCGCAAATCGCACAGATACACTATAATAAACGACGTGAATTTGTACTAATACCGCAGGTTGGAGACCATATGATAGTCTTTGGCTCAGCACTTACTGAAAAGGAAGTTTCTGAAAAATTTGAAAAACTCAAGACCTTCTACAAACATGGTTTACCATATGAAGGGTGGGAAAAATACGACGAAATAAACCTCAAATACGAGGGTCAAATAGTTTGCAAGAAAAAATAAGTGTATGTCAAAAGTAGTAGTAGGCTTGGATATTGGAACAACAAAGATCGCTTGTTTCGTTGGTCGTAAAAACGAACACGGTAAGATTGAAATCCTAGCAATGGGGTCCAGTGAATCTCTTGGGGTCATGCGCGGAATCGTAGCCAATATCGAAAAGACAGTATATTCGATTCAAGCAGCTGTTAAAGTCGCTCAAGAATCGATGGACGAGCGCTACGAAGTAACACTTCACAATGTAAATGTGGGTATTGCAGGTCAACATATCAAAAGTGTACAACACAGAGGAATTCATACGAGAAATCAAGTTGTGAATGAGATCAGTCAAATGGACATCGATGCCTTGGTGGAAGACATGTACAAATTGGTTATGCAACCAGGTGAAGAAATCATTACGGTAATTCCGCAAGAATATATCGTTGACAACGAGCAAGGAATTAAAGACCCTATCGGTCACGCTGGCGTTCGTTTAGAAGCGAATTTCCATATCATTACTGGAAACGTAGGCGCTGTTTTGAACATCAACAAGTGCGTTCAAAAAGCAGGTTTGGAAGTAAAAGATATCATTTTAGAACCAATCGCATCAGCAGAATCAGTTCTTTCTGAGGAAGAAAAAGAAGCAGGGGTAGTTTTGGTTGACATCGGTGGAGGAACAACAGACATCGCAATTTTCCACGATGGAATTATTCGCCACACAGCGGTTATTCCTTTTGGAGGAAATGTGATTACCGACGATATCAGAGAAGGTTGTACGATAATGAAACGTCAGGCAGAAATGTTAAAACGCAAATTTGGTTCAGCCTTGGCGAGCGAAAGGAGCGAAAAAGAAGTGGTTTGTATTCCAGGTTTACGCGGTAAAGAACCAAAAGAAATTACACTTCGCAATTTGGCGAATATCATCCAAAGTAGAATGGAAGAAATCATCGAACTGGTGCATTACGAAATTCGCAATTCTGGCTACGAAAAAAAACTAATTGGAGGTATTGTCGTAACAGGTGGTGGCGCCGAAATGAAGCACATGACACAATTGTTCGAATATGTAACGGGAATGGATACACGAATTGGATATCCAACAGAGCACTTGGCGAACAATAACAAAATTGAGAATTTGACGAGTCCGATGTACTCTACGGGTATCGGACTTGTATTAAAAGGATTTGAAAAAGACGAAACAACGGAAGCAGTTTCCAAAAAAGAGTCGAATGCCGTAAAAACGCATTCAAAAAAATCTAGAGGATCATTCTTTGACAAAATCATCGCGACGAGTAAAGAGTGGTTTACAGAAGAAGATTAGAATAAAGCAAAAAATAGAAAAAATGGAATTTGATTTGCCAAAAGATAAGAACGCATCCATCATCAAGGTTATTGGTGTTGGCGGAGGTGGAAGCAATGCAGTAAACCACATGTATAGACAAGGGATTAAGGGTGTAGACTTTTATGTTTGCAACACTGATCTTCAGGCTTTGGACGTATCGCCAGTGCCAAATAAAATCCAGCTTGGGCCCTCTTTGACAGAAGGACGTGGTGCAGGTTCTATTCCAGAAATTGGGAAAAACGCAGCCGTAGAAAATATTGACGATATCCGTGAATTTCTAGGAAACAATACCAAAATGGTTTTTGTTACTGCAGGAATGGGTGGTGGAACTGGAACGGGTGCAGCACCTGTTATAGCTTCTATTGCCAAAGAAATGGGCATTTTGACTGTTGGAATTATCACAGTTCCTTTTGGTTTTGAAGGTCGCAAACGCCGTCAACAAGCCGAAGAAGGTTTAGCAGAAATGCGTAAAAATGTAGATACTCTTTTGGTCATCAACAATGAAAAATTACGTGAAATTTCAGGAAACTTAACAATCGGAAATGCCTTTTCGCAAGCGGATGATGTATTGACAACAGCAGCAAAAGGAATTGCAGATGTAATTTCCGTTACTGGAGCAATCAACGTCGATTTCAATGACGTGAACACAGTAATGAAAGATAGTGGCGTTGCCATTATGGGCAGCGCAGCGGCAGAAGGAGAAAACAGAGCTTTGAAAGCAGTTCAAAGTGCACTGAATTCACCTTTGTTGAACGACAGCGAAATTGCTGGAGCCAACTATGTATTGTTGAACATCACATACGGAGCGAAAGAAGTTTTGATGGACGAAATTACAGATATCACAGATTACATTCAAGATGAAGCTGGTTCTTCAGCTGACGTAATTTGGGGTCACGGATTTGATGAAACTCTTGGCGATGCCTTGAGTGTCACAATCATTGCTACTGGATTCAAAGCCGGGTCAACTTTATCGGATGAAACTGTTGAGAGAACAGTTGTTCGGTTGGAAGAAGAACCAAAAAACGAAGTGAAGAGTCCTTTGAGTTCTCCAACACAAACTACTCCATTGGCGAACGTTACCGAGCAAGAAGCAGTTCCTTTTTTAAAGTCTGACGAAGCTCCCATAAACGAAGAAGTAGTTGAAAACAAATTGCCTTCTGATGCCGACCAAGATGAACCATTTATCAAGAATGAAGCAGAAGAGCAAGGCGCAATTAATTTTGATTGGGAATTAGATGCTGAACCTCAAATGAAAAAAGAGGAGGAAGAAATTACACGTTACGTTCTAGATGAAGACGAGCCAATTGCCAATACGCAAACAACGGCACCAGAAGAATCCAACACGACTCTTTCACCTGAAGAACAGCAACGTTTGAACAAAGAGCGTATGCAACGCATTCAGGAATATACATTGAAGTTGAAAAAACCAAATGGCATCTCAGAATTTGAAAAAGAACCGGCTTATGTTCGTAGAAACGTACAATTAGACGAAACGAAACAAAGTAGTGAGGAGAAAATCAGTCGATTTGGTTTAAACGAAGACGAGGATGGCAAGGGATCTACATTGAGAGGTGGTAATTCTTTTTTACACGATAACGTCGACTAATGAGCTTCATGGAACAAATTAGCGCCGACATCAAAGCGGCAATGCTAAGCAAAGACAAAGAAAAACTTTCTGTCCTTCGCGATATTAAATCCAAATTGATGTTGGAAAATACATCAGGAACTGGGGAAGTAACGGATGCCACAGCGATGAAAATCGTAATGAAATTGCACAAGCAACGAACGGAAACGTATCAACTGTACATGGAGCAAAATCGCGAAGATTTGGCTTCAGAGGAAAAGTTTCAAGCAGAAATTTTGGAGACTTATCTTCCGAAAATGATGACTGAAGCAGAAGTTGCCGCAGAAGTTACAGCTGCAATTTCGCAAACTGGTGCTTCTGGCCCACAAGACATGGGCAAAGTAATGGGCATTTTATCTGGAAAACTCGCTGGTAAAGCAGACGGAAAGATGATAGCATCATTAGTGAAGCAACAACTATCCTAAAAACTAGGCTTTATTCTCCGGAACTAGGACTTTTGTTCTAGAATGGAATCAAAAGGTGTGCGAATTAATTTCGTGCACCTTTTTATTTGTATCTCAAACTATATTGTGGTAGGTTTGAGTACACGATTTATTGATGCTTTTTGACAGCAAATAACAACATTCTTTATAGATCATTACTCGGCTTAGCTGTAGTGGTATATTTCATAACTGCATGGAACAGTCATGGCTTTTATCATGCCGACGAACATTTTCAAATTGTCAAATTTGCAGATGCAAAACTTGGAAAATCGCCCATTTCTGAACTACCCTGGGAATATGCCTCAGGGCTACGGTCAACCATTCAACCAGCCATAGCCTAATTTATTATCAAAACAGCTGATCTTGTCGGTTTCAATGATCCTTATGGTCAAGTTACACTTCTTCGTTTTCTAACGGCGATCTTAGCCTTCATATCAACACTCTATTTCATCAAAACAGTGTTTCAAAACGAAATGGTTCGCAACCAAATGCTTTTTCTATTCTGTTCCCTTCTGCTGTTCTATATTCCGTTCTTGAACATCCGATTTTCTTCTGAAACATGGGCAGGTTTGCTTTTTCTTTATCCGATTACCCAAATGCTTCGAAAAGATTCTGAATCTATCAATCCATTTCTTATCGTGTTATTCCTAGGTCTTAGTTTTCTGTTCTGATATCAAGTAGGTTTTATAATTTTCGGTTTCATTTTCTGGTTAATTTTCATCAAAAAAACCGAGTTGATCATCCTTTTTAAAATCGGATTCTCTTTTTTGGGAATTTGTTTATTGAGCATTGCCATAGACAGTTGGTTTTACAGTGAATTAACCATTTCAGCATGGAATTATTTTAAAGTAAATCTTTTAGACGACGTTGCTTCGACCTTTGGGATTGCACCCTGGTGCAATTAAATAGTTGAAACCACCAAAGTATTCGGAACAGTATTGGGAATTCTATTCATTACACTCGTAGGATCTTTCTTTCTTTTGTTTTGAAAACATGTTATAACCTGGGTTCTCATTCCTTTTCTTTTGATTCATTTTTTCGCTCCGCACAAAGAATATCGTTTTCTCTTTCCTATTGTAAATTTGCTTCCTCTTTTGGTTTTTCTAATTATTGAAAAGTATATTTCATGGAGTAGAATCAAGAATTACCGCGAAATAAAACCATTGCTATATGGAATTCTATCGCTATTAATTGGACTAAACCTTTTGTTCGCATTCGCCCTATCGAATGAGTCGATGAGTATTGGACGAACTGAAATGAGTTTGTACATTCACTCTACTTACCCCAATGAATCCGTAAATCTTGTACATGCCAAATGGGCGAGTCCCTACAAACCTTGGGTAGCTATCATCAGCCATTACAACGATACAAATGTTAACAACATCGAAATAGAAAATCCAGCACATTTGGCCAATAATCTATTCCAAGAACGAAAAGTAAACCTCTTCATTCTGAGAGAAATTGACCTGCGGAATAACCCAAATGGAAAGTCAGTAATGCAACACCATGGAACCCGTTTAATTAAAGAAAGTTTTAACCCTCTCACAAAATTTTTAGGACAAACCTTTGGCGTTTTTGAGTTGCAGGACAACCTCATTCTTCACACTTGGGAGAAGCAAGATTCAACTAAAATTCGATAATTTCCTTTCTTCTCCTTACTTTTGCTCTCCACATCTAAAAACAATGAAAAGAACACGCATAGTTGAACTATTAAATCCTGAATTAATTGGGACAAAAGCAAACGCAAAAGGATGGGTTCGCGCCTTTCGAAGCAACCGTTTCATCCAGTTAAGTGACGGATCAACCATAAATAATTTGCAAGCCGTTGTCGATTTTGAAAATTTCGATGAGGAAATCTTGAAAAAAGTCACGACAGGAGCTTCTGTTTCTGTAACAGGAGAATTGGTTGCATCTCAAGGAGCTGGACAAGCGCTTGAAATGAAAGTGGAAACAATTGAAATTCTTGGTGAGGCAAATCCAGACGAAATCAGTAAAACGGTTATGCAACCCAAGAAACATTCTTTGGAATACTTGCGTGAACAAGCTCATTTGCGTTTCAGAACAAACACCTTTGGCGCGGTTTTCAGAATTCGTCACTCGGTTTCTTTTGCAATTCACAAATACTTCAACGACAAAGGATATTTTTACATTCATACGCCTATCATTACCGGTTCTGATGCCGAAGGTGCAGGTGAAATGTTTCGTGTTTCGAACTTGGATCCAGAGAATTTACCATTGAACGATGAAGGGAAAATAGATTACAAAAAAGACTTCTTTGGCAAAGCTGTGAACTTAACGGTTTCTGGTCAATTGGAAGCTGAATTAGCCGCTACTGCCTTGGGTCAAGTATATACTTTCGGACCTACTTTCCGAGCTGAAAATTCGAATACGTCTCGTCACTTGGCGGAATTTTGGATGATAGAACCCGAAGTTGCCTTCAATGATTTGACGGACAACATGGATTTGACGGAAGATTTCTTGAAATACATATGTCAATATGTGATGGACAACAACGCCGATGACCTTCAGTTTTTAAGCGACCGTGAAGAAGGTGAACAAGCACAAAAACCGCAAGCAGAACGAAATGAATTGAACTTGATCGACCGCATGAAGTTCGTGATTGGCAATGATTTCAAACGTTTAACGTATTCTGAAGCGATTGATGTTCTCAGAAATTCAAAACATTACAAAAAGAAGAAATTCAAGTACGATGTAGAATGGGGAGTTGATTTGCAAAGTGAACACGAGCGTTACTTGGTGGAAAAAGAATTCAAATGTCCTGTGATTTTGAGTGATTACCCAGCGGGAATTAAAGCGTTCTATATGCGGCAAAACGACGATGGGAAAACCGTTGCAGCTATGGACGTCCTTTTCCCAGGAATAGGCGAAATCGTTGGTGGATCGCAACGTGAAGAAAGAATGGACATTTTGAAAAAGAAATGTGCCGATTTCAACATTCACGAAGAAGAACTTTGGTGGTATTTGGATACCCGAAGATTTGGAACCGTACAACACGCAGGTTTTGGACTCGGGTTTGAACGTATGGTGATGTTCGTAACAGGTATGAGCAACATCCGCGACGTTATTCCTTTCCCAAGAACTCCTGACAATGCCGAATTTTAATTAAACCGACTCGTATTAGATTAATTTTATTTAAATTAAACTCAGATTTAAATCCATGGCATTAAAACAACAGTTTTCGCAACGATTGGAGCAACGACTTTCTCCTCAACAAATTCAGTTGATGAAATTGTTGCAAGTACCAACTATGGAGCTTGATCAGCGCATCAAGCAAGAGATTGAAGAGAATCCGGCTTTGGAAGAAGGTGCAGAAGAAGATGAATTTGGCGATAACGAAGAGACCGATTACGATGATGATTTTGAGGATGACAAGGAAGATTTTGACATCAACGATTACTTAGACGACGATTCTCGCGATTACAAAACATCTGTTTCGAACAAAGGGAAAGATGAAGAAGATAAGGTTATTCCGCTTTCTTCTGAACGCAGCTTTCAAGAGCGTTTGACTTCTCAATTGCACCTGTTGGAAATCGACGACAAGCAATTTTTAATTGCCGATACCATCATTGGAAACTTGGATGAATCTGGATATTTGAACAGAGAAATCGACGCTTTGGTGGATGATTTAGCGTTTAGTGCCAATGTTTCGGCAACAGAAGCTGAGATTGAAGTGATTTTAATGCTGATTCAAGAATTAGATCCAGCAGGAGTTGGCGCTAGAAACTTGAGAGAATGTTTGCTCATTCAGATCGAACGCAAGCAAGACGGCGACATCACGAAGTTCACGGCAAAGAAAATATTACTCGATTATTTCGAAGAATTCACGAAAAAACATTACGATAAAATCCAGTCCAAATTGGAGATTGGCGATGATGATTTGCGCGATGCAATTGCAGAAATAATCAAACTAAACCCGAAGCCAGGAGGTTCCATGAAAGAATCTTCGAAGCAAATGTCGCAGATCGTTCCCGATTTCATGATTACGGAATTTGAGGGCAAATTAGAGTTAACATTGAACGGACGAAATGCTCCAGAATTGAAGGTGAGTCGCGGTTACGAGCAAATGCTTCGCACGTATTCTGAAGGCGGAAAAACATCTAAATCGGACAAAGAAGCCTTGACTTTCGTGAAACAAAAATTGGACGGTGCAAAATGGTTTATTGATGCCATTCGTCAACGTCAAAACACCTTGTTGATGACCATGACGGCTATCATGAAATACCAAAGAGAATTTTTCTTGACCGGTGATGAAACCAACATGAAACCGATGATTTTGAAAGATATTGCCGAAATCGTTAGTTTGGATATCAGTACCATTTCACGTGTTGCGAACAGTAAATATGTACAGACGAATTATGGCGTTTATTCCTTAAAATACTTCTTTTCAGAATCACTTTCTACTGACAGTGGCGAGGAGGTTTCGACTCGAGAAGTAAAGAAAATTCTATCTGAGGCAATCATTGCAGAGGAAAAGAAAAAACCATTGACAGACGAAAAATTAACAGCGATTCTAAAAGAAAAAGGCTACAACATTGCTCGACGAACCGTGGCCAAATACCGTGAACAATTAAACATTCCTGTTGCCCGATTGCGAAAAGAATTATAGGTGATGAAAATTTTCATGCAAATCATTTCTTGGGTTTTTGTACCGCTTTTTATGCCCATTTACGCGCTGGCGATATTAATGTACATTCCGTCGGTTGAAGACTTCATTCTTAACGACGATTCACTATATCACCTCGCTAAAGAGAACAAAATTGCCATACTACTAATTTTCTTTGTTTGCAGCGTAGTTGCTCCAGGCCTCACTTTACTTATGCTGATGTCGAAAAAAATAATTTCTTCCATAGAAATTGACAATAGAAAAGAACGTCTTATACCCCTTTTAATAACTGCCGGTTACTGTTTGATGCTGTATTTGTTTTTTCTCTTTATGCGAAACGATAATCATTTGCCGAAGTACATTTACTCTTTGCCTTTAAGTGGCTTTATGACGATTAGCTTGTTTGCTTGGATCAATCTCTACACTAAAATAAGCTTACACGCCTGCGGCACGGGAATTCTTACAGGATTAATTTTCGCGTATTGTGCCAATTCTATTTACTTCAGTTTTAGCTTATTGATGATTGCCGTTTTCATTACAGGCTTTGTTTTAGCTAGCAGAATTTATTTGAATAAACATACCTTGGCGCAAGTTTTGTATGGCTTTGGGGGGAGTTGTATCATCGTTTTTTTCATCAATTACTTTTATCCAACCGTTTATTGATAGGAATTTAACTTCTGATTTTTCAGGAAATGTCTAACTTTGAACAAATAAAAAAACAAACGTGAGTAAATTAAATTTTGCTGTAATTGGAGTATCATTTTTGATTCTTTCTTCTTGCGGACTCTTTAATAAAGAAAATAAAGGACAAGGTTTCAACTTGTTTACAATAAAACAAGATAGAGAATTTGGAGCACAGGTAGCTGCTGAAATTGATGGTAATCCTGCTGAATATCCGATTTTAGATTCTATGCAGAATCAAGAGATTTATCAAATGATGTACAGAGTGCGCGACAAAATTTTAAATTCAGGTCAAGTAACGAACAAAGACAATTTCCAGTGGAGATTGCGTATCATCGATAATGATAGTACCTTGAACGCGTTTTGCACACCTGGCGGATACATATACGTTTACACGGGAATCTTGAAATTCTTGGACAACGAATCACAGTTTGCAGGAGTTATGGGCCACGAAATTGCGCATGCAGACAAACGTCACTCAACTCGACAAATGACAAAAATGTTTGGGGTTCAAGTATTGTTGGATATCCTTGCTGGAAACCGTGACATGTTGAAGCAAGTTACTGGGGCAATCATCGGATTGAAAAACTCCAGAAAACACGAAACTGAGGCGGATCAGTATTCAGTAGAATACCTTTGTCCAACTGATTATGACGCAGCCGGTGGAGGTGGATTCTTCCAAAAGATTGAAGAAATAGGTGGCGATCGTCAACCAAAATTTTTAAGTACACATCCGAATCCTGGTGATAGAATTGAGCATTTTAATTCGGCTAAAGTTACATTGGGTTGCACAGGAGCGAATAACAATGTGACGGAGTACAAGCGGATTGTAGGGGAACTTTAATCAATTACGAATCTGGTTCACACCAATTCTTAATTATCCATTGTCCATTAACTAATATCCCGCAATCTTCTTCGCTGTCTCGACATACTGAAAGAACTCTTTCGAATGATCAATATCCTTAGACACTACCTTCTCTCCTCTTTCTTTTCGTTTATTGAATTCTTCTATATCCATACTTGGAATGCTGTTGTGGCTCAAGCGAATGAAAATTAAATTTTTAGAAGGAATAACGGCTATGTATTGACCCAACAATCCTCGACAATAATATATTTGATCTTCGCCGTCGTGATAAGTCCAAATGTGTAAAGCATAGCAGGTGTTTTTTATCCCATCATCAGTTATTGGAGCGCGATTAGTGAACATTTCAACCATGAATTTTTCTGAAACGATTTGTTCTCCGTTCCATTTTCCTTTGTTCATGATTAAACGTCCTAGTCGACCAAAATCTTGCGCTGTGGCATACAAACAACAGAACGCTTTTTCGTCACCATTTTCTCTGTCCAAACTCCAAAAGGCATCGCTTTGTGTCCCAATTTTTGTCCATAATTTTTGTTCGGCATATTTCGATAGATCGGTGCCTACCGCCTTTTCGATTATAAAACCGAGGAGCTGCGAATTTCCACTTTGATACTTGAATTCCTTTCCAGGTGGCATTACTCCTTTTTGGCGACTGACCAAACCATACAAATCATTTCCGTAATAGGATTCTGCATTTTCAGATAAAGGGTTCTTCCCACTTTCTTCCCAATCGAGGCCAGATGCCATTTGCATTAGGTGACGTATGGTAATGTCTTTTTTATCGTCGCTTTCGAAACTGGGAATGTACTTTGCCACCTTTTCGTCAAGCGATTTGATTTTCCCTTCATCGATTGCTACGCCAATCAGCATACCAACAACCGTTTTTGCGATGGAGAACACGTTGGAAACGGTTCCGATGGCATGCTTTTCATAATACTTTTCAAAAAGCAGAGAATCACCTTTGAAAACTAGAAATGCAGTCGTTTTAGTTTTCTGATTCAGCTTTTCTTCTTCCGGTGTGAAATTATAGACATTATAATTATGATCGACAACCCATTTAAACGTTTCTCCTGACTTTTTGATAGTCGAATAAGGAAATACCTCCAAATCATAGATATCTGGTCCTGATTTGCCAATTAGGTAGGTTTTTGCAATTCCTTTATACAGGTAGAAACGACCTGAAAGGATGATAAAAAGATTGACGATAATGACGATCGCGAGAAGGGAAACTCCGAAAACTTTGAAAGCTTTCTTAATCCATCGAAATAATGTACTCATATTTAATTGACGTATTCGTAATCGAAGATTTGGGCAAGTTTTTCTTTGAGGACTTTTTTCACCTCATCCATGTCTAGTTCTCTACCTAACTCTCTTTTCATGGAAGTTACAGCTTTATCTTCAATCCCGCAAGGGATGATATCCCCAAAATACGACAAATCGGAATTTACATTAAAACCGATGCCGTGCATGGTGACCCAACGCGATGATTTTACACCCAAAGCACAAATCTTTCTAGCGCGCTCGGCGTCTCCATGAATCCAAACTCCCGTTAATCCATCGACTCTGCCCGATTCTATGCCGAACTCTTTCAAAGTTTGAATGACTGCTTCCTCTAAAAAGCGCAAATATTTATGGATATCTGAGAAAAAGTGATCTAAATCGAAAATAGGATATGCTACCAATTGTCCGGGTCCGTGATAGGTTATATCACCACCTCTATTTATTTTATAGTACGTTGCTTGGCGTTCCCTCAGTCCTGATTCGTTCAACAAAAGATGTTCTTCATTGCCGCTTTTCCCTAAAGTAAATACATGAGGATGCTCGCAAAACAAAAGAATGTTCTCGGTCGGAACTTGATTTTTGTTCTTCCGATTTTCGATTTTCTGAGCGATGGTTTTGGCAAACAATTCCTCTTGATAATCCCAAGCTTTTTGGTAGTCTATAGAACCTAAATCTTGAAATTGAACGGTGGTTTTCACAACTAAATTTTAGAAAGTGAATCTTTTAAATAATCGATGATTTCAATTTCAACACAATCCACATTATTTAAATCAGCTGTGTAAAGTGATGCCCAATCTAAAATACTATTCAGATAAAGTGTTTTTTCAATTTTGGAATTTCCTTTGGCCTCCAAGTTGATAACAGTATCAGTTTTAGTACGAAGACGATCAAGTGTAATTTCAAGACGTTTTTGATTTCGTTTAATTAGATCTTTGGTATTTAAAAATACAACTCCAAATCGATTATCTCCTCCACTCCAACCTACTAGTTCATTGTGGTTCATTTCAGGAATTGCTCCCGCCCAACCAATTTTCTTTGAATTCTCATTGAATTGTTGACGTGCACGAATCGCCATTGCTTCGTATGACCCCGAGGAATAAAAAACAGGAATCTTATCTTTCAATTTCGCTGCTATCTCTTGTGCTTGTTTTATAATATCTTCTAGTTCTGTTACGATTAAATCGTGTCCTTTCTTAATTTCAGTCAATCTTTCAACAGGACACATACCTAATTGATTGAAAATATTCACCAATTGAACCAATGAAAAAGCCATAGCGGTTCTGGGTGGATTCCCACCTGGCACTATTACATAGTCAAATCCGTTCTCTTTGCACAAAGCCTCCAGTGAACCACCAGAAGTAATCGCAATGATATGAGCGTTTTTTTGAATCGCAGTTTCCAAACTCATCAATGTTTCTTCTGTGTTACCAGAATATGAGGATGCAATAACCAAAGTATTTTGATTAACGTAACTTGGAAGATGATAATCTTGACAAAAATTGACAGGTACAGTTAAATCTTTTTCTAACCATTGAGCTACAATTCTACCACCAATTCCAGAACCACCCATTCCGCAAATCACGACATTTTGAATCGTATTTTTTGGTTTTTTGAAGGTCACTTTTTTAGCAATCGAAAGAGCTTCCAAAAGGTTGTTTGGAAATTCTTCAATTAATTTTTTCATTAAGATACTTGGTTCCATAGAATTGATTTTGTTTGTACGAAATTAGAAAAATTTACTTCGTCTGAGTAGACGTTGAACAGGGAAATCTATTTTGCCATAAATTTCATTTTTCTTAATGGTGTCCACATTGAAGGTAAAAGGCGTTCGTTTGTAACTCAAATACCCGCTATTCTCCTGGTTAGGAATAAGCTGTGGTTGCCTGTCACCAGAATAAAAAATGTAATAATCATTCACTATTTTCATCGACAAAGGTGGCGAAATTAAAAATCTATACTTTCCTTTTTCCCGTGTTAAAATTCCTTTTGACAACAATTTATTAATCAAATAATTTGCTTTGTCATTCATAGAAAGTGCCAAAGAAAACCCTTTCACTTTTGTTTCTTTCGTCGAAACGACCTCTGTAATTTCAAAATTATCGTCCATCACAGATTCGATAAATGTTTCTTTCACGATTTGTTTTCCTCCTTCGCGAAAAGACAAATCACCTTTCCATGCGGCCAAAAAGTCATCCAGAGGAAAACTTATTTTGCCACTCATTTTTTGCATGTATCGATAAATTGGATCTTCCTTATTCGAACCAAACGATTTAGCGTCAACATGCAAATTCAAATATTTGTTAGAAGCAGGGCTTACAGGCAAAGCCAATCCTTCTTCCTTAGGTGAAATATTGAACGGCTCGTTTGATTTTATATAGGAAAGTAAAGTAACACTTACTGAATCGACATTGTGCGCAAACATTGCTTTTTCTATTCCATATTCCTTTAAACTTGGAGCCGTGGAATACAACACTAAATTTTTCTCAGCGAAATGTTTTTCCTCTAAAAATGCTATCCAGCTTTCAGATTGATCACCCTTTTTTGCATCTAAAACGCGACGTAAGGTTTTTGGAAATTGATCGCCTCTATAAACGAACAGCCAATTTTTTCCGTAGGTCAAATAGCTTTTTTCTTTCTTCCAAGAATAAATCCGTTGACCACCAAGATTTCCTTCAGTTGCTTCAATAAGCTGTTTCACTCGGCCAATACCCGCTCCTATTTCACTGCTATCGGTAACATGAATTAAAAACCCCCAGCTTCCATCTTCATTGGCAAATCCATATACAGGGGCTTGAAGATCGAGACCATAACTTTTCGCTTGACCTAACAAAAATTCTTTAGAAAGAAAGTCTCTATATTCGACTTTGTTGAATTGAAACATACCCGTCGTTTCATGGGCTAATTCCAAAAGATTTGTGCGAATTAACACATCACCATCCGGCATACGATCCACTGTTTCGGGTTCGAATGAGCGCGCCAAGGAAAAATGACGAGCGACAAGAAAACTAGCCAAAAGAATGGAAAGAAGAACAATTATAGAGATTTTTCTATACAAAAAGTTGAGGTTTACAGAGTGTCATTATTTCATGATAACATACAAGCTATTCACCAAGTCTAGAAGGTGTTTTCCAGAATCTTCATATTCACCTTTAAAGTCATACACCAATTTGAAATCTGTTTTACTAATCGAAGTTTTTGACGAAGTCAATTGCATATCGCCTGATTTTGTTCTCATCGCGTTCAACATATCGATTTGTTTATTCGTCATCCACGTTCGCGGAATGTTATCGATTATTTTCGATGTATTCATTTGTCCATAAAGGAATCCTGATTTCTTTGTTGCTTTGATTTGACTTCTCGTTAATTTGTTCGCCCCAAAACCATCCGGATTGTTCACGGCAAGATTCTCGTTATTGGTCATAATAAACATACCACCATGATTGATAATGAATAATGGCACTGAATTTAAAAATGCATTTTCTATTTTCCAGTATTTGCCCATGTTCTGCCATTCGGAGTTCATATTAGACATTTGTTCCATAAAGATAGCCGGAATATCATTTCTATTGGTTGAGAAACCCAATGTGAAAATCGGAATGTCTTGTTCTTCAAAAGTTTCTGTTTCGATATAATTGAAATCCTCATCGTACTCATACACCAACTTACGAACAGGCACTTTTTTAACTCCGTTGAAAGAACCAAACATACCGCCACGATACATATCAAAAATGGCATCTTTGTCTAAAAAGGCATTCATCATTTCGATGGCCAAAACCGAACTAGAAACCATTCTGCTTTTTTCTTTCTTAAGAATCGGCATGATGATTTCGTAGGTTTTTTCATACGCTTTCCCCAAATCCACGTTATAGGTAAAATACGCTGAATTGTCCTTGTGAATATATTTGGTCATTTTCTTGTCGAACTTGCTACTGTTCAGCTCTTTGTAGATCGTCCCCAGAGCATCGCCATAATTGGAGGTCATATTAGCCTCAATAGAATGTTCTTTTAATCGAATATCACCGACAATTTTATTGTTTTTATAAAGACTTGTAATATCTTCAATTAGGTAAGGCATCAAATCACTATAGTAACTAAACGGTTGTGTTTTTAAAATGTTCCGCTCGTTATCCAAATAGAAAACTCCCTCCACAACATGTGTCAATTGTTCTGCTAAAACTTTATCTGATTTTCTTAAATTTTGTCCATCGATAAACAATTCCTTGGACACTTTAAGCAGATATTCTCTTCTTAAAGCGGTTCGAATAGAATCTTTTAAATCGTAAAAGTTTTTGTGTGGGGCATAATCCTCCTCGATGATATAATCTCCAGATTCTTCGATTTCTTCCAATGCTTCCTCGACATTGTACACATCTTCACCATACTCTTCCATTTCGATAGCTGGAGAATCCTCGTCGTATGTTTCAGGAATTTCTTCGTAATCGTCTTCGTAATAATCGTCGTAGTAATTGTATCTCCTGTTATCGCTATACCCCCTTGCATACCAAGTTGAATCTGAAATGTCATATACTCTAGTCGAAATAGGATCGACTCTTAATAAAACACCAATATTACCACGCACCATTAAATGATTGAAATAGCTTGAATAAAACTGAACTCCTTCATATGGTGAATCTACCTCATCAAAATCGTCAAATGCACCAAAAAGTTTGCTGAGGTCGTTAATGCCAAATGAAAATCCGGTAACGCTATAATCCCGATTCATTCCATAAAATACATTGAATTTTTGATCAAAATCAATACCTGCGTCTTTTATAGTTTTCCCAGAAGCAGAGCCATCGAAAAGTTCTTGTTGCAGATCTTCCATGAATTCATACTTGATTAATTCGTCAAGCGGAATTTTTTGTAAAAGGGAAATATTATTGATACTAAATACGGTTACGGCATCCATTGGGATGAAATCCTCGGATTTTTGGGCATTGAGTTCAACTGTTGTGCACAACAACAGAAGTGTTAAACATAGGGATTTCATGCTTTTTATTCTTAAGTGAAGGCGTTTTATCTACCTCTTATGGTTTCAGAGGACTAAGATAAATGGTATTTTCCAATAAACTCGGGTTTTGGCTTAAAGAATATGCATTCGACTTAAGCATAACGGCCATTTTGTTCTTCGCCATTACAGCGGACTTGTTACTGAAGTCTTTCACCAATCTATCGAATCGGGTGATAGAAATATAACTGCCTTGTTTCAGAAGGTTGATTTCTTTTTCGTTCAATCGATCTACTTTCTTAATACTGAATTCAGGAACCGACCTTTCAAAACTACCTTCTTTCCATATTAACCAATCTACATTGTCACCTAAAAAGTCCTCATTACCTTTCACCTCACTTTTAACAGTACTTTTAATCGCTTCTTGGAGAAGTTTAACGGATTTAAAATCACATTGTAATCTAAAAATGTAATTGCCAAAGTCCTTTCCCATTTGAACATTCTTTATCCCTTCTTTTCCTTCAAATACAGTAATAAAATGGTCTATTTTACTTTGAATCTCTGCTCTAGTTGGAATCTTTTTACCATCGAGACTATCCAAAGCCAATAAAGAAGAAATCTTCACCTTGGAGGAAGAAAGGTTAATGTTGTATTTGAATGTTCCCGAACCATCCTGATTGATCGAAATATCATCTACTATTTCAATACAAGAGGATATTGTAAACAAGGTGATTAAAGTCAGGAAAAGATATACTTTTTTCATGAGTCAAAATTAGTGAAATAACAATTCAAAAATGATACCACGATTTATTTAAATTAGAAAGTAGAAGCAAGAATTAAGAAGTGGAGCGTTTCTTACTTTTTAT
Organism: Flavobacteriales bacterium UBA2040; assembly: GCA_002332715.1. Taxonomy (GTDB): domain Bacteria; phylum Bacteroidota; class Bacteroidia; order Flavobacteriales_D; family Crocinitomicaceae; genus UBA2040. The sequence goes on along the minus strand of DDBE01000226.1, from coordinate 8,999 downwards.
TTCTCTCCTCTTATTTCTTACTTCTTATTTCTTCCCTCTTCCTTCTAATTTCTTACTTTTGCACAAAACTTACAAGTAGATGGAAAAATTCTCCACAAACAAAGCACCAAAACCAGTCGGAATGTATCCTCATGCACGAAAAGCAGGTGGATTGTTGTTTTTGTCTGGAGTTGGACCGAGAACAGCAGGTTCAGATTCGAATGATTCGCATGTGCCAGGATTGAAATTGGACCACAACGGAAATTTTTTAGAATTTGATTTTGAAGCGCAATGTCGCAGTGTATTTGACAATGTGAAAATCATTTTGGAAGAGTCGGATTCAAGCTGGGAAAAATTAGTGGACATTACTGTGTTTTTAACGAATATGAAACGAGATTTTGCTACTTACAACAGGATTTACGCTGAGTATTTTAAGGACAATTTGCCGTGTCGCACGACGTGTGAAATCAGCTCTCTTCCTACGCCCATTGCTATTGAGTTAAAATGTATTGCATCACTTTAAAAATAAACAATAAATGATTCGTTTTATTATTCGCTGTGCGTTAGCACTAGCAGCTATAATTTTTACCTTTATTCTTTTCAAGAATGGTAATTGGGGCTGGGGAATCGTCATGATTCCGGTTATCGCAATTGTAGGTTTGACTTTTTTCAGAAATGAAAACATGATTTTGGCAATGAACCAAATGCGTGTGGGAAATACCGACAAGGCAAAAAGTTTGATGAACAAAATCACGCACCCACAGTTGATGCCGAGAAAGCAACATGCTTACGTGATTTTCCTTCAAGCGGTTTTGAACACACAAGAATTTGGTTTCGGAAAAACGGAAGCTATGTTGAGAAAAGCGTTGACGCTTGGTTTGCGAACGAAACAAGATAACTCTGTTGCCCGCATGCACTTAGCTGGTATTTGTGCTCAAACAGGCCGTAAGTCAGAAGCTTTAACCTTATTGGCTGAAGCAAAAATAATGGACGACAAAGGAATGATGAAAGACCAGATCAATCAAATGCAGAAGCAATTGAAAATGGCTCCGTCCAAAAATCAAATGCGCATGGCCAGCATGCAAGGCGGTCGCAAGAAATCCCCGCGTAGATAGTTTTGGGTAAAGAAACTCCTAAAGTTTATGCCGATTTTCCGAAGAACTATTCTCTTTTGGATGCAGGCGGTGGACAGAAACTTGAGAAATGGGGAGAAGTAATTACGATTCGACCGGAACGTCAAGCTTATTTCAAATCAGGTATTCTTTTTACAGATTGGGAAAAGCAGGCACATTGGAAATTCATAGAAAAATCAGGTCAGAAAGGTGTTTGGAAGAATTTAAATCCATCGACTAAAAATTGGCAATTGGAAATAGAGGGCTTGAAATACAACCTCGAATTAACCCAATTCAAACATGTTGGGTTGTTTCCAGAACAGAATATCAATTGGAAATTTATTCAGAAAAACTTACATCCCAAACAACGTTTTTTAAATCTTTTCGCCTACACTGGAGCTTCTTCATTGGTGGCAAAAGCCAAAGGTGCCGAGGTACTGCACGTCGATTCAGTAAAGCAATTGGTCGGATGGGCGAAAATCAACATGGAAACGTCCGAACTTTCAGATATTAAATGGGTCTTGGAAGATGCTTTGAAATTTGCGCAGCGCGAGGCAAAACGCGGGAATAAATGCCACATGATTCAAATGGATCCGCCAGCTTGGGGATTGGGAGCGAAAGGTGAGAAATGGAAATTAGAAGATAAAATTCAGGAATTGGTCCAAACGTGTTACGAGATTCTAGAGCCGAAAGGTTGGTTGATTTTGAATACGTATAGTCCGAGCTTGAAATTGGCACAAACACGGTCGATAGTGAAGAATATTTTTCGAAATGATCCAGAAACTGCCGCTGAATTGTGGATGAAAACCGAGACGGGGAAGGATATGTATTTTGGGGATTTGGTGAGGGTGAGGAAAGGGTGATACGTGGCTTTTTTTTAACGCAGAGGCGCAGAGAGCGCAAAGGTTTTCTTTAAAGTCCGTTTACTATTCTTCGGATTCCTTTTTTTACTAATGTTTCATTGAAATTAATTAATAAACCAAGATTTAAATCTGTTAGTCTAGAATAGGTCATCATTTGGGCAGTGCGGATTGGGTGAAGTTCGCTGACTCATTTTAATTCTAATATTACTTTTTCTTCGACAATTAGATCTACTCGAAATCCAGCGTTCAGTTGTCCACTTTTATATTCTTCAGGCAATACAACCTGCCGTTGTACTTTCAATCCTATTTCTTTCAGTTCTTAATAGAGGCATTCTTCGTATACACTTTCTAATAATCCTGGACCCAATTCTGAATGAACCTCAATGGCTGCGCCAACAACAAACGATGTGATTTCATTTTCTTTCATAAGTAGTTTTTTCACTTTCTATATTATGTTAAGAAAAAAAATCATGATCCCAATAAAAAAAACAATCACGCAGATAAACTCTTTGCGTATCATCGTTTAAGAGAACCTACTCAAACAAAGAAACCAAATCACTCTTACTCAAAGATTTCAAAACCGAAGCATCTGTCCGCACCAAATCCTCAGCAAGCTCTCTTTTCGACTCCTGCAAAGTCATGATTTTATCCTCAATCGTATCAGGGCAAATTAGCCTCACCGCAACTACATTTTTCTTCTGTCCGATTCTATAACTTCTATCAATCGCCTGATTTTCAACAGCTGGATTCCACCACGGATCGACGATGTACACGTAATCTGCTTCTGTAAGATTCAAGCCTGTTCCACCTGCTTTGAGACTGATTAAGAAAACGCGAACCTCTTCATCATTCTGAAAACGGTGGACAATTTCTTCTCTCTTTTTCGATTTTCCAGTCAAATATTCATGTGAAATTTCTTCTTTGTCCAATTCAATTCGAATCAAATCTAGCATAGTAACGAACTGCGAGAAAACTAAGATTTTATGATGCTTGTGCTTATTGCGGATTTCCTCTAAAAGGACCGTCATTTTTGCTGATTCTGCTCCGTAATCCAAATCATCTGGCAAGATTTTCGGTGAATCACAAATCTGACGAAGTTTGGTCAATCCAGCGAGAAGTAACATACTTTTATTGATGTCAAATTCCTTTCTATCCCTGCTCAAAAGTGAATCTCGAATTTCTGTTCGTTGCGAATCGTAAACGGCACGTTGCTCCTCGCCCATTTCGCAATACAAGACCATTTCCGTCTTTTCGGGCAACTCCTTTGCGACTTGTTTTTTCGTTCTACGCAGTAAAAAGGGATTGATTTTTTCTTGTAATTCTTTCGCTCGACCAAAATCTTTGAACTTATCAATTGGCGTTGAATATTCGTCACGGAAATGTTTTACGGAACCAAAAATCCCAGGAACGGCAAAAGAAAACTGAGCGAATAAATCGAAGGTATTGTTCTCAATCGGTGTTCCCGTCAGCACAACTCTATTTCGAGACTGCAGCAATCGCGACGCCTTGTAACGCATAGATTGAGGGTTTTTTATAGCTTGAGATTCATCCAAGAAAATATAATCGAAAGGAAATTTCTTTAATTTATGGACATCAGAAAGCAACGTTCCGTATGTGGTTAAAACAATATCGTAATGTGGAAAATCGTTTGTGTTTTTGGCTCTCGTTTGACCATAATTCGTCAAAATTCGAAGTGTTGGGGCAAATTTTTCTATTTCTCTGGTCCAGTTGAATAGTAAGGAAGTAGGAACGATTACCAAGTGCGTTCTGTCTTTTCCTTTTTCTTTTAAAGAGACAATAAAGGCAATAATCTGAATAGTTTTTCCAAGTCCCATATCATCTGCAAGGCAACCACCAAAATTGAATTCATCCAAAAAGTGCAACCAATTCAATCCGTCTTTTTGATAATCACGCAGTGCAGCATTTAACGCTTTGGGCACTTTTACCTTTTTGATGTTCTTGAAATTCTTGATTTGTTCTTTCAAGTTTTCAATTTCGGTGAACACTTGATTATCAATCATTTCCTCTTCGAAAAGTTCGTTGATGATGGAATAATTCACTTTTGCAATTCGGATTTTATCTTCTACAACATCTCCCGAACGGAAATATGCGCTGAATTTTGCAATCCATTCTTCAGGCAATAATCCATGTGATCCATCACCCAAAACCACATAATTACTTTGGTTCCGAATCGCTTTTTGAACTTGTTGCAGCGTCACCTGTTCATCGGCAAAATTCAATTTAATTGAGGTGTCAAACCAATCCAAACCACTACTCACATTTATCGCTACCGAAATTTTTGCTGGGTTCCAATTATTCTTTTTCAATTCACGGAAACCCATCACTTCCACTTCTTCGTCGGCCCAAACGGAGAAAGCATCGGCGAACCAACCTTCGTTGTAAAATTTCTTTTTGTGGAGGTAAAAATGATCGAAACCGCCAAGTTGTTCTTCAAACTCTTCGTGCTGACGAATCAACATGCCGAGAAATTTGTCTTCCATTTTTTTATCCCGTGGAATCGAATACCATTCACCCACTTCGTCTAGGCCAGATAGTTGTTTTTGACTCAGAACAGGCACTTCCATTTTTCCGTATCGAATGGCTGGCGTGATGAGAATATAATTTTCTGATTCCGACAAATAAATGGTCTTTTTTGATCCGGCTGACTTTATAAACTTTGCAATTTGTTTCTTGCTTGCTTTTTTCTTGAAGGCATAATCGATTTGAACGTCCTCTTCCAAAGGCGCCAAATATTCTTTGTGGAATTCTTCGTATTGACTCACGGAAATCAACAATCGGTGATTGTATTCTTTAAAAAAAGAAAAGAGTTTGTATTTGTTTTCGCCTTCCAAAGCATACAATTCTCCCTCAATGTCAAAGAAAAACTGGAGTTTTAATTTCAGGGATTTGAACTCTAATTTTCTATCGTTGTGATTCAGAAAAGGAATGATTTCATAGAATTCACCCTTTTGTTTAATTTCCAAAGAAACATACGCCCGACTATCAAAATGAATATGACGTCGCTGGATGGTTTTTGCAGAAATGGAATTTGACCCATCTGCTCCGACCAAATAATAGGGCAATTTTTGAGGGTTTTTCAATACACCTTTCAAAGCTTTCAATTGAGATGTAATATCATCATCTCGCTGATAAACTCCTTTGAAAAAGGCAACCGCGCTAAAAAACTTCAATTCCTCCGAAGCATCGGTGGCTTGCATTTCCAGATTCGGATCTACCATGTCTAATGGATTTTTCGGCTTGCCAGTACCTGTCAATTTCGCATCAAAAATCTGCACATTCATTTCGTGACGATAGACGTTTTCAGAGAACACAATTCCGCGCAGCGATTCTTTTTGCAATTGAATAATTTCCTTTTCATCAAAGACATTTTTCTTGGGTAAAAGAAATCGATTTAGGTCTGATTTTCCCTTGTCATCTAAGCGCAACAATTCCTTTTTCTTCGATTTAACTTTCACCTGTCCAAGATGAAATTCTAGATCAAAAAACTCATCTAAATTTTCAATTTCGTTAAGACCATACTTTACAGCACTTGTTTTAAACGCAATTCTACGTTTTTCAGGATAGAAAAAAGGGTGAAGAATAGTTCGACCAAGGAAATTGTACATCGACATAGCTTGGTGTGTGCAAATCAAATCCTCGTCAATTTCACAATCACACGTCAGGAATAAATTATTCTCTGCTTCGGCAAAAGACATGAACACGCGGTAGATTTCATCGAAGCTACTAGCAATTATAAAAACAATCGCGTTGACTACAGCTTCCTGCACTTGACAGGAACGCACAAAATTGAACTGTCGGGGATGCAAACCCGAATGATGGGAAATGTATTCTTCATCCAAATCAAGAATGCTGAAATTTTCGATAATAGTAAAATCGGTAGGCGTTCCATCATATAAGATCGTTTCTTTTCTGATTTTACTGTTCCACCGATTTCCCATTATTGCATTTTTCACCGCACAAAATGGCGCGACCTTCAAAGGTCGGAATTTTTAGAGAAACAACTGTACTGTTATACTTGAATCATACAAAGTATTAGGCTGAATACTGGATTTTTTTTTGGAATTAGAGATGATAATATGCGAATGGCGGTTTGTTGGCTTCACCCTTAGCGTGAATAATAAATGATCACAGATGAAAAACTTACTAATCTCCGGGGACTCTCGCTCTTTGCTTAAGTTCTTTTGGAGAGCCAGCACTTAATTGGGTCAAGTTATTTGTTGGAACTCAGACTGACCAAGGGGCATTCTATTTCTTTTGATGGTCGACAAAGTAGAATTCACCTTATCTGATTCTCAAGGGCGGACGATAGAATCGGGTGTCTTAAAAAAAGTGGAGAATTTGATAACCGTTTCAGGACATACCCATCCAGGTTTTTATTTCATCCGAACTGGGACAAATCAGGTTAATACGACCGAAAGGATTCTAATTCAATAAGACCAGTAATACGTTTGCACTAATTCACATCAATTCCTTATCTTTGCGCTCTGACTTTAAAGAAAGTAACCATGGAATTGTCCAGTTTAGAAGTCCAAAGAAGAGAGTCGCTCGATAAATTGCGCGAACTCGGTATTGATCCTTATCCAGCTGCGTTGTATAACGTAACCGATTACGCAGCGGAGATAAAGTCGAACTATGAGGAGGGTAAACAAGTGACGATTGCCGGTAGAATGATGTCGCAACGAATTATGGGGAAAGCTTCTTTTGCTGAAATTCAAGATTCATCAGGAAGAATTCAAGTGTACATTAATCGGGATGAAATTTGTCCGGGTGAAGATAAAACGGTGTATAACGACGTTTTCAAAAAGCTTTTAGACCTTGGCGATTTCATCGGAATCAAAGGAAAAGTATTCAAAACGCAAGTTGGTGAAACATCTGTTCACGTAGAAGAATTCACTTTGTTGAGCAAAGCTTTGAAACCGCTTCCAATGGCAAAAACGGATGCCGATGGAAAAGTTCACGATGCATTTACTGATCCTGAGTTGCGTTACCGTCAACGATATGTTGACATGGTAGTCAATCCGCAGGTTCGTGAAGTATTCATAAAACGCACGAAGTTGTTTACTGCGATGCGAAATTTCTTCAACGACGCTGGATACATGGAAGTGGAAACACCGATATTGCAATCCATTCCAGGAGGCGCAGCGGCTCGACCATTTATGACACATCACAATGCATTGGATATTCCTTTGTATTTGCGAATTGCGAATGAATTGTATCTAAAAAGATTGATCGTTGGTGGATTTGACGGTGTATACGAATTCTCAAAAAACTTCCGTAATGAAGGAATGGACAGAACGCACAATCCTGAATTTACGGCAATGGAAATCTACGTTTCGTATAAGGATTATAATTGGATGATGGAATTCACCGAGAAACTTTTGGAGCATTGCGCTATGGCAGTGAACGGAACGACGGAATCCACTTTTGGTGAAAACAAGATTAATTTCAAAGCGCCTTACAAACGCGTTACGATGCGTCAATCGATAATTGATTTTACAGGATTCGACATCAAAGGTAAAACAGAAGATGAATTGCGGATTGCTGCTCTTGGCATGAATATCCATGTGGATGACACGATGGGTGTTGGTAAATTGATTGATGAAATCTTCGGTGAAAAATGCGAAGGAAATTATATTCAACCGACTTTCATTACCGATTATCCGAAAGAAATGTCGCCTTTGTGTAAGCAACACCGCGATGATCCAAGCTTAACGGAACGTTTCGAATTAATGGTTTGTGGTAAAGAAATTGCGAATGCTTATTCGGAGTTGAATGACCCAATTGAACAACGTGAACGTTTTGAGGGCCAAGTGAAATTGGCTGAAAAAGGAGACGACGAAGCAACTGGACTAATCGATCAAGATTTCTTGCGTTCATTAGAATACGGAATGCCACCAACTTCAGGTTTGGGAATTGGAATGGACCGTTTGATTATGTTTTTAACGAATAATCCAGCGATACAGGAAGTTTTGTTCTTCCCGCAAATGAGACCAGAAGTTTTTGGAGCCAAGAAAGGTCCAGAATTGACGGAGAACGAAAAAGTCATTTTTGACATTCTTTCCAAAGAAGAGAAAATGGATTTGAACGGTTTGAAAGAGCAAGTTGGTCTCAGCGGAAAACAATGGGATGTGGCTATGAAAGGTTTGGCGAAACACGGTTTGACGAAAGTGGAGAAGACGGATGAAGGGTTGTTTGTTGAGATAGCGTAGGCTTCGACTCCGCTCAGCCTACAAATTCGACTCGGTTTGAATTATTTTTTCTATTTTAATTGTTGACTGAGCGGAGTCGAAGGCAATAATTAATAAACCCCTCATGCATACCTGTCCCAAATGTAATCGAAAGTTTAAAGTCAACAATCAGTCGCACATGTGCACGACGAAGACAATTGATGATTTGTTTGAGAAGCGAGCGGATAATGTTATTCTAGCTTTTGAATCCGTTTTGAATGTGACGATGGATTGGGAACCTCAATCGATAGGCGCATCTGTAAATACTGTGATTTTCACGAATAAAAAGGCTTGGTTGATTGTTCGACCGATGACGAAGGAATTGGATTTGAAATTTTACTATTCTGAACCTCTGGACAGCGGTTTGATTATTTAAGATTGTGCCTTATGGAAAGCAATTTGGACATCATATTCGGTTGATAAATGCCGAACAAATGACAAATGAGCTAATCGATTTGATAAGAAATGGGTTTGAGCACGGGCTAAAATAAATGTTGAATTTCGAGACAAATCTCTTTATTTTCGATACTTACGAGACAATTCGTCAAGTCAAATAATAGTTAAATTTCAAAAAAACAAGAAGTTTTCAACAATTTAGTTTATCTTTGTCACTTAATTATTTAATACAATATAATGAATAAAGGCACAGTAAAGTTCTTTAATGAAACAAAAGGATTTGGTTTCATTACAGAAGAAGGCGCAGACAAAGATCACTTTGTACACGTTTCAGGATTAATCGACGAAGTACGCGAAGGTGATACAGTTGAATTCGAATTAGAAGAAGGTAAAAAAGGCTT
>DDBE01000168.1:2266-3011 GCA_002332715.1 Flavobacteriales bacterium UBA2040 | reverse complement strand
AGGATTTTACGTCGACAATGATCAGCCTCAGCATATTGAACCATTCGATTTAGTTTTTCTAATAGAACTTCTTCCTGAGCGCTATCGCGTGCAAAATCGCTCAATAATTTTACATCACGATAATTGAAATATAGTATTGCATCAGAAGGAAGTCCATCACGTCCTGCACGACCGATTTCCTGATAATATCCTTCCAAATTTTTCGGTAAATTGTTGTGGATCACAAATCGTACGTTGCTCTTGTCGATTCCCATTCCGAAAGCGATGGTGGCACAAATCACGTGACAATTATCATTCAAAAAGTCATTTTGAACTTGCGCTCTATCCATGGCGTTCATCCCAGCATGATAAAAACGCGCATTGATTCCTGCAGCACGCAAGGTGGCGACCATTTCTTCCGTTTCTTTTCGGGAAAGACAATAGATAATTCCCGTTTCATTCTTTCTTCCGTTCACATAAGCGATAATCTCATCCACCTTTTTTGATTTGGGGCGATTGCCTCGAACTTTCAATGATATATTCGGACGGTCAAAAGAACTCAAGAATATTTTTGCGTCTTTCAATCCCAAATGCTGAATAATATCTCGTCTAGTATGTTTGTCGGCGGTTGCTGTAAGTCCCACGAAAGGTACATGATCGAGGCGTTTCCGCAATTGTATCAATTGCGTGTATTCAGTTCGGAAATCATGTCCCCACATAGATACACAGTGCGCCTCATCGACCGCTACAAGCGATAAGTTCAAGT
>DDBE01000168.1:1614-1929 GCA_002332715.1 Flavobacteriales bacterium UBA2040 | reverse complement strand
TTTATTTCTCCTTTTTCTGCCTGCGCTCGAATTATGCTTTTTTCATCAGCAGTTTGAGTACTGTTGACAAATTCAGCGCCTATTCCGTTTGCTTTCAAGCTTTGCACTTGGTCTTGCATCAAAGAAATCAACGGGGAAATAACCAAAGTCACCCCTTCAAAAATTAAACTAGGAATTTGAAAGCAAAGCGATTTCCCTCCTCCAGTCGGCATCAAGACAAGCGAATCTTTTTTCGCTAAAATAGACGTGATAATTTCCTCCTGCTGATCTCTGAAACTGTCATAGCCAAAGTAATCGCGTAATATTTGTTGGGGA
>DDBE01000168.1:0-1220 GCA_002332715.1 Flavobacteriales bacterium UBA2040 | reverse complement strand
GAAAAAAGATCTGATTACTAATTAAATTTTCTTATGTCCTTTTTTCTTGACAAAAAAGAACGAAAAAGTCAAGGCTTTCGAAGAAACTTAAAGCCCATTTTTAGTTCTATTTATATTCTCAGTTCAGGGGGCTTTATATTGAAAACTTCTAAAAATGAGGTTTTGTAAGTGATTTACTTCGTTACTTCCTCCAAAATCCATCCATTTTTAGTTCACTAGCAATACCGTTTCTTTTAAGGCCAACAGTAGAATAATTTTAAAAATGAAGACTTAAACGGATAAAAAATGAATCAAGCTAATCGCCTTTATTTATCTTTGGAACATATCTTTTCAATGATAATTAATTGAAATAAAGGGCAAAGAACATAAGAATATTAATTATGAAGTTAGAACTGTGTGTTACAGATAAATTAGGGATAACCTTAGCAAAGAAATATAAATTCGACAGAATTGAACTCTGCGTCAATCTAGAGCAAGGCGGCACAACTCCATCTAACGGACTTGTTCTTTTGGCCTTGCAACAACACTTAGAAACACACGTATTGATTCGTCCACGAGTAGGTGGGTTTTGTTACGACGATTTCGAAAAAGAAACGATTTTGGCAGAAATTCACGGTTTGAACGATCTTCCTATTAAAGGATTTGTGGTGGGCGCCTTGAAAGAAAATAAAGAGATCGATACGACATTCTTGGGTGAAATCAGCAAATTGACAAGAGGAAAAGATTTGACTTTTCATCGCGCTTTTGATGAAATGGCCGAATGGAAAGATGGCGTCGAAATATTAAAATACTTTCAGTTCAAAAGAGTGTTGACCTCGGGAAGAGCCACCAACGTTGAAAAAGGAATGGCAAATTATACAGAAATTAAAGACATTTTTGGAGAAAAGTTGGAGCTAATGCCCGGAGGAGGAGTCAATGCTTCAAACATTTTGAACATCGCTCAAACCGTTCAACCAAGCGCGATACATTTTTCGGCTGCCTCAATATTACAAGCTGAAAAAAGTAAATTCTCTACCGATAGAATGAAAATTGATGAACAGAAGTTAGTTTCAATGTTGAAAGCGATTTCTTAAAACCTTTTCAATACATATTCAATCAAATCATTCATGTCTTTCGAGTAGTCCGTCGAAAAATCACCCGTTGGTCGATTTGCGATACCTAAGCAAATTGCAGTACACGAATGTCCTAATGATCTTCCCAAAGCAAATAGTGCCGAGCTT